>NZ_CP017255.2 GCF_001735765.2 Clostridium taeniosporum | reverse complement strand
TTGATATAATAAAGCGTATCTGTTATACAAAGGAGGACATTAAAGTATGTCAGTAAGTGAAAAACAACAAGAACAACAAGCAAATTTACATACAAGATTATGGGCTATAGCCAATGATTTAAGAGGAAACATGGAAGCTAATGAATTTAAAAATTACATATTAGGACTTATATTCTATCGTTATCTTTCAGAGAAGGTTGAAAATAGAGCTAAAAATCTTTTAAAAGAAGATAATATTTCTTATGAAGAAGCTTGGGCAGATGAAGAATATAGAGAAGGACTACAAGAAGAATTAGTAAATGAAATAGGATACTTTATAGAGCCTAAGGACTTATTTTCTAAATTATTAAAGGAAATAGAAGATGGAAACTTTGATATAGAAATGCTTCAAGGTGCTATAAATGATATTACAGAATCAACTATAGGACATGAAAGCCAAGATGATTTTGACCATTTATTTGATGATATGGATTTAGTATCTACAAAGCTTGGTAGAGATGTTAAGTCACGTTCAAAGCTTATAGCTAAGGTTATGGGAAATATATCTGAAATAGATTTTTCTCATGAAGATAGTGAAATTGATGTATTAGGTGATGCTTATGAATATTTAATATCTCAATTTGCAGCAAATGCAGGAAAGAAAGCAGGGGAATTCTATACACCTCAACAAGTTTCAAAGATTTTAGCTAAAATTGTTACTTTAGGAAAGAAAGATTTAAAGAGTGTATATGATCCAACTTGTGGTTCTGGTTCACTTCTTTTAAGAGTTTCTAAAGAAGCTAATGTACGTAAATTCTATGGTCAAGAATTAACTTCAACTACTTATAACTTAGCTCGTATGAATATGCTACTTCATGATGTATCATATCAAGAATTTGACATAAGAAATGATGATACATTAGAAAATCCAAAACATACAGACATGAGATTTGATGCAGTGGTAGCTAATCCTCCTTATTCAGCTAAATGGAGTGCTGATAGTAAATTCTTAGATGATGAAAGATTTAGTTCTTATGGAAAACTAGCACCAAAGTCAAAAGCAGATTTTGCATTTATAGAGCATATGATTTATCAATTAGATGATAAAGGAATAATGGCAGTTGTACTTCCTCATGGAGTATTATTTAGAGGAGCAGCAGAAGGAGTAATAAGACAATATTTAATAAAAGAAAAGAACTACTTAGATGCAGTAATAGGACTTCCAGCAAATATATTCTTTGGAACTTCAATACCAACAGTTATATTAATATTTAAAAAGTGTAGAGAAAATAGTGATAACATACTATTTATAGATGCTTCAAATGAATTTGAAAAAGGTAAAAATCAAAATATGCTTAAAGATGAGCATGTAGATAAGATAATAGATACTTACAAAAAAAGAGAAAGCATAGATAAATATTCTTACGTTGCCCAAATGAAAGAAATAGAAGAAAATGACTACAATTTAAATATCCCAAGATACGTAGATACTTTTGAAGAAGAAGAACCAATTGATATTGAAGCTACTAAATTAAAGATAGAAAAGATAGATGAAGAAATAGCTGACATTGATAAAGAATTAGATGTGTTCTTAAAAGAACTTGGAATGTAGGGTGGTGATTAAATGAATAAAGTACCAAAGTTGAGATTTAAAGAGTTTAGTGGGGCGTGGGAAGAAAATATATTAAAAAATCTAGGAAGTTTTTTTAAAGGTTCTGGTATATCAAAAGCAGAGCTAAGTGATGATGGAAGGCCTTGTATTCTCTATGGAGAGCTATATACAAAATATGGTGAAGTAATTAGTAACATAGTTAGTAGAACTAATTTAAAGATAAAAAATTTAGTTAGTGGTAATAAAAATGATGTTTTAATTCCTTCATCTGGTGAAACAGCCATTGATATATCAACAGCAAGTTGTTTACAACAAGATGGAGTACTTCTTGGCGGGGACCTAAATGTTTTTAGACCTCATGAAGTAAATGGAATTTTTATTAGTTATGAATTAAATAATTCCAAAAGAAAAGAAATAGCTAAAATAGCTCAGGGTGCTTCAGTTGTACATATATATAATGAGCAACTAAAAAAATTAAAGGTTAATATTCCAACAAAAAAAGAACAACAAAAAATAGCAAACTTCTTCTCTCTAATAGATAAAAAAAATAGAAAAGCAACAAGAAAAAGTTGAAGCTCTTAAAGATTATAAAAAAGGTATGATGCAGAAGATATTTTCTGGGGAGATAAGATTTAAGGGGGAGAATGGGGAGAGCTTTCCGGAGTGGGAAGAAAAGAAGCTTATGGATATAGCTGAGTGTTTAGATAATAGAAGAAAGCCTTTAAATTCTAATGAACGAAGTATTATACAAGGTAATATACCTTATTATGGTGCAAATGGTGTAGTAGATTTTGTTAATAAATATATTTTTAACGAAGATATAATACTACTTGCAGAAGATGGTGGTAATTTTGATGATTTCGCAACAAAACCAATTGCTCAGCTTGTGAAAGGAAAATCATGGATTAATAATCATGCACATGTTTTAAAAGCTAAATATAATACAGATTTTTTATTTTATTCTTTAGTTCATAAAGATATACGAAAATATATTAATGGAACAAGCAGAGCAAAATTAAACAAGTCTGACATGTTAGATATTTTAGTAAAGATGCCAAAGTCTTTAGATGAACAAGTTAAAATTTCAAAATTTTTAGAAAAAATATATACAAAGCTTGAAAAAGAACAAGAAAAGCTAGATTCTTTAAATGAGTGGAAAAAAGGGTTACTTCAACAGATGTTTGTGTAAATAAATAAAATATATCCCTAAGGTTTTTAATTAAAATCTTAGGGATTAAAAAAGATGATGTGAATGAATAATATTGTACAAGCATTTACTTAAAAATATGAAAAGCTATAAAGATGGATATAGCAAACTTAAAAAATTAGTATTTAAATATATTAGAGGTAAAAGAGATAGCAATATTTAATTTCTATCTCTTTTTATCTTTAATATCATATATAGATACAAATATTTAATATTAATATTTAATATTAACTTATGATATGAACAAAGTGGCTGCGCCACGTTTTTTAGTTGAGAGTGGATAATTGAGAATTGAAAGTTTTGGTTGAAAATCCTAAAGATTTTCTAAAAATATATACTTTAAAATTCTGCCAGGAATTTTTTCCTTAACTCTCCACTTTCCACTATCAATTCTCAACTAATATTTGCTTTAACTTAGATTTTATCAGCCTTTCAGACTTTGAAAATTCTATACTTTCCTATACATTAAAGAAAATCACTAAGCGACTGTGGAGCGTCGATTTTTTTTAGCCATGCACACTTTCCAAACGTAGTGCAGAAATAATGGTGCGACATATGGTGATTTTTATTAAGTATGATATTTGTTATTTTTTTATATATTTAATTAATTCGCTAACTAAATCTTGAACTTTAGTTCCAGGATTCATTTTATTTGGACTAAATATATTGTCTTTTTCGTGGTCTTCAATCAAAGAATTGCTCCTTTTTATAGCTGCATTTACATATGGAAATGTAATATCAAAAATATCAGATATATTTTTATCATATTTACCATTATTAAGATTTTTATTTTTAAAATGATTATTTAATTTAGCAATATAATCATCTCTATGAATAGCAGCATTTAAATTTTGAAAATGAAGCAATAACCATAATTCAAAAGATTCATTTGACCAAGCAACATTCATTCCTTTTTTTTCAGCAAGTTTTATAGCTTCATCAAAGTCAGTATTTTCATCCCTATCAAATACAACCCAAACATCACTATATGATTTTAAACTACGTTTTTTTATAGCTTCGTTAACTAAAACTGTAGTAGATCTTGCAGTACCTTCTACTTTTAATGTTACTCTTTCAACTATGATATTATTATTAAATGATTTTTCAAGTATTTGTTTTATATTATTAAAATAGTTTACCTCTGTTTCAGTACCTTCAGTTACAATTAGATAATTACCTGGCTGAACTGTTTTAGTTCCTTCACTTCTTTTATGCTTACGACCAGCTCTATTTAGTTTTGCC
This sequence comes from Clostridium taeniosporum, assembly GCF_001735765.2. Classification (NCBI taxonomy): domain Bacteria; kingdom Bacillati; phylum Bacillota; class Clostridia; order Eubacteriales; family Clostridiaceae; genus Clostridium; species Clostridium taeniosporum. The sequence continues at coordinate 65,704 of NZ_CP017255.2, read as the reverse complement.
ATTATTATTACCCCACATATCGTAACCTCTTAAAATAGGAACAGAACCATATTTTCCAAGAAGGTAATCTTTATTGTAAGAAGCATCTTTTCTAACCTTTTTATCATCTTCTGTTTTATATTCAGCTAAAGAATATAAATGAGATACTGAATCAGAATCTTTTTCAACAAACCATATTTGATCACGTCTAAAGATATCCCTAGTCAAAGTGTAGTTGTCATGAGTAACATATATAAGTTGAGCACCATTTTTATTTATATTTTCATCATGGAACATGGTTAATATATATCTTAAAAGTAATGGATGAAGCTTTGCATCAAGCTCATCTATAAATATTGGCATTCCTAACTCTAATGCAACATGTAAATAATAAAAGAGTGCAAACATTTTTTGAGTACCACTTGATTCCTCTGAAAGTGGCATCTTGTAGTAAGTTTTTTTATCATTCATTAAATGTTTTGTATAAATTTTAAGCTCATCATTTTCAGTTTCAGGTTTTTCTACAATAATATCATCTATATTTATATCTATGGCATTTAAGAATTTGACTAATTCATTTTGATATTTTTCATTTTCAATAGAGGGTGAATTCTTTTTTGTTAAGTAATGTTCAAAAGTTATATCTCCATAATCTATAACAGGAGTTAAAAACCATTCAAATACATCTCTTGCATAAGGAATTTTAGCATTTGAAATTATAGAAATAAATAAAGTTTTATCTTCTACCATAGGAATAAAGTTTTCTGCACCTTCTAATAATTTAGAATTACAGTCTATTTCTCCATCAGATCTTTCAAATAAAGTAATATACTTATCTTTGCTATGTGGCTTTTTTAGATAAAGCCATTCGTCATGAATTTTTTTGTTATCTAATGAAAAACCATATTGATATTCGTTATTATTAAATTTAAAAAATACTTCAAATTCAGCAGGTTCTTTTAAAGCTTCACTATCAAAAGCAAATCTTTTAATTGGAATATCTTTATTTTCTGCAGATTCTTTAAAAGAAAAAATAATCCAATTTTGCATAAACTTAAAAGCTTCAAGTACAGAACTTTTTCCACTTGCATTTGCTCCGTATATAGCAGCACTTTTAATATATTTTTCATCTCCATAATTTATTAAATTATAAGGGTGTTCTGTAATAGAGGTTGCAGTCATATCTAAACTTGTATCATCTTTAAATGATTTAAAATTTTTAAAATTAAATTGTATTAGCATTGTTTTCTCACATCCTTAGTGTTATAATACTATATTTTATTCAAAAAGTGAATAAATATGAGAAAATATCTCATAAGTAGTATTGACAAATTTTAAATTACATATTCTTAAGGGTTTTGAAAATATTAAAGATTTTATTTAGAAATAAATTAAACAATAAAGTTATTATTATTTATTAAAATAGCAGAAATAAATTGACGGTTTCTGCTATTTTTGTAACAATAGAACTTGATATAATAAAGCGTATCTGTTATACAAAGGAGGACATTAAAGTATGTCAGTAAGTGAAAAACAACAAGAACAACAAGCAAATTTACATACAAGATTATGGGCTATAGCCAATGATTTAAGAGGAAACATGGAAGCTAATGAATTTAAAAATTACATATTAGGACTTATATTCTATCGTTATCTTTCAGAGAAGGTTGAAAATAGAGCTAAAAATCTTTTAAAAGAAGATAATATTTCTTATGAAGAAGCTTGGGCAGATGAAGAATATAGAGAAGGACTACAAGAAGAATTAGTAAATGAAATAGGATACTTTATAGAGCCTAAGGACTTATTTTCTAAATTATTAAAGGAAATAGAAGATGGAAACTTTGATATAGAAATGCTTCAAGGTGCTATAAATGATATTACAGAATCAACTATAGGACATGAAAGCCAAGATGATTTTGACCATTTATTTGATGATATGGATTTAGTATCTACAAAGCTTGGTAGAGATGTTAAGTCACGTTCAAAGCTTATAGCTAAGGTTATGGGAAATATATCTGAAATAGATTTTTCTCATGAAGATAGTGAAATTGATGTATTAGGTGATGCTTATGAATATTTAATATCTCAATTTGCAGCAAATGCAGGAAAGAAAGCAGGGGAATTCTATACACCTCAACAAGTTTCAAAGATTTTAGCTAAAATTGTTACTTTAGGAAAGAAAGATTTAAAGAGTGTATATGATCCAACTTGTGGTTCTGGTTCACTTCTTTTAAGAGTTTCTAAAGAAGCTAATGTACGTAAATTCTATGGTCAAGAATTAACTTCAACTACTTATAACTTAGCTCGTATGAATATGCTACTTCATGATGTATCATATCAAGAATTTGACATAAGAAATGATGATACATTAGAAAATCCAAAACATACAGACATGAGATTTGATGCAGTGGTAGCTAATCCTCCTTATTCAGCTAAATGGAGTGCTGATAGTAAATTCTTAGATGATGAAAGATTTAGTTCTTATGGAAAACTAGCACCAAAGTCAAAAGCAGATTTTGCATTTATAGAGCATATGATTTATCAATTAGATGATAAAGGAATAATGGCAGTTGTACTTCCTCATGGAGTATTATTTAGAGGAGCAGCAGAAGGAGTAATAAGACAATATTTAATAAAAGAAAAGAACTACTTAGATGCAGTAATAGGACTTCCAGCAAATATATTCTTTGGAACTTCAATACCAACAGTTATATTAATATTTAAAAAGTGTAGAGAAAATAGTGATAACATACTATTTATAGATGCTTCAAATGAATTTGAAAAAGGCAAAAATCAAAATATGCTTAAAGATGAGCATGTAGATAAGATAATAAATACCTTTGCAAAAAGAGAAACAATAGATAAATATTCTTACGTTGCCCAAATGAAAGAAATAGAAGAAAATGACTACAATTTAAATATCCCAAGATACGTAGATACTTTTGAAGAAGAAGAACCAATTGATATTGAAGCTACTAAATTAAAGATAGAAAAGATAGATGAAGAGATAGCTGACATTGATAAAGAACTTGAAGTCTTCTTAAAAGAACTTGGAATGTAGGGTGGTGGATGATATGAGTAAGACACCAAAGTTGAGATTCCCTGAGTTTAGTGGGGTGTGGGAAGAAAAGAAATTAGGTAATGAGTTTCAATTGTCTTCTGGAAGCACTCCTAGTAAAGCAAATAAAGAATATTTTAATGGAGACAATTATTGGGTAACTAGTGGTGAACTTAAAAAGAAGTATATCAAATCTACTATAGATAAAATTTCCGATAATGCTATAAAAGAATGCAATCTAAAAAAATATCCATCTGGAACATTTGTAATTGCAATATACGGATTAGAAGCAAGTGGAACAAGAGGAAGTTGTTCTATATTAAAATCAGATGCTACTATAAGTCAAGCTTGTATGGCGTTCAAACCTAAAGGTAAAGTATCTAATGAATTTTTATATTATTGGTATATAAAGCATGGTGAAAAAATAGGCATAAAGTATGCTCAAGGTACAAAACAACAAAATCTAAATAGTGATTTAGTCGGAGATATAAAAATAACTATACCTTATAAAGAAGAACAACAAAAAATAGCAAACTTCTTCTCTCTAATAGATAAAAAAATAGAAAAGCAACAAGAAAAAGTTAAAGCTCTTAAAGATTATAAAAAAGGTATGATGCAGAAGATATTTTCTAGGGAGATAAGATTTAAGGGGGATAATGGGGAAGAGTATCCGGAGTGGGAAGAAAAGAAGCTTATGGATATAGCTGAGTGTTTAGATAATAGAAGAAAGCCTTTAAATTCTAATGAACGAAGTATTATACAAGGTAATATACCTTATTATGGTGCAAATGGTGTAGTAGATTTTGTTAATAAATATATTTTTAACGAAGATATAATACTACTTGCAGAAGATGGTGGTAATTTTGATGATTTCGCAACAAAACCAATTGCTCAGCTTGTGAAAGGAAAATCATGGATTAATAATCATGCACATGTTTTAAAAGCTAAATATAATACAGATTTTTTATTTTATTCTTTAGTTCATAAAGATATACGAAAATATATTAATGGAACAAGCAGAGCAAAATTAAACAAGTCTGACATGTTAGATATTTTAGTAAAGATGCCAAAGTCTTTAGATGAACAAGTTAAAATTTCAAAATTTTTAGAAAAAATATATACAAAGCTTGAAAAAGAACAAGAAAAGCTAGATTCTTTAAATGAGTGGAAAAAAGGGTTACTTCAACAGATGTTTGTTTAATATAAAGGCTAATAAAATGGCAGAGCTTTACTCAGTCTATTTTAAATGTCTAGGGAAATATAAAAGTTTTAAACACTGATAAAATCTAGGGTATATTAAATATTAGTTGACAGTTAAGGAGAATGTTAATAAATGATTGATCAGCAAAGATTTGAAATAGAAAAATATTTAACCCAAGGTATAGAAGGTGAACCATTTAGACGTAAACCTATTTTTAAATATATTAGAAGTAAAAGAGATAGGAATATTTAATTTCTATCTCTTTTTATCTTTAATATCAGATATAGACACAAATATTTAATATTAATATTTAATATTAACTTATGATATGAACAAAAGTGGCTACGCCACGTTTTTTACTTAAAATTTTATGTTGTATTTAGTTAATATTTTGTGTTATCAGAATAAAATCTCTATCTTGTTGCAAACTAGATCATTAGCTAGCTCTTCATCAGATTTTGATACCTGTCTTTTAGTATCATAGGGAAATTCTCTTATATATATTTTTCTATCTATATTTCTCTTGATATTATTTAAATAATCTAAAATTTGTTCATAGTTTAGATTAAGATTACGAGATAGCTGCTCAATATTTCGAATAGTTGAAACATAAGCTATATTAGCTTTTGGGTAATATGTTTCTAAAATATGGGTAAGTCCACTCATATAAGGATATGCTGCTGAATCATCAGAAAAGATTTTATAATTTGCCATTTCCTTTAATGAACATAAAATTTGAACTGAAATAAATAAGGCTATTTCTCCCCTGTTTTTTTCATTTTCTTTTCTATTAGTTATGTTAATTAAGGTTTCATAAAAATCTGTTTTACATATATTTAATGATTTAATTTCTTTCTCTAAGGATTTACTCTGGCAAAAACCATTTAAAAATGCTGTTTTAACCCTTGGCTTTATATTAGTTAAAGACGGTTTACCTATTTTAAGTAGATTTATATAATCTCTCTCATCTATATAAATTAAAGCTTTTACTTTATTTTTAAGTTCTTTGAAATAATCTAAATACCAACATGGAATTTGTTTAGTATTTTTATAATTCATTTCTCTTATTATAGGTTCTACAAAAATTACTACATCATCTTTATGAAAAAAATCTAAAGCATAGTATTTTCCATTAGAAATATTTGCATGGAATCCAAAGCAGTTTGTATCATATAGTATTATACTTTTCGATTTAATTAATAATTTACATATGTCTTTAGGCTCTTTGGTAAATAAATCTTCGATCTTTGAAAAATTTAGAGGGAATTTTCTATTGGTGTCCATTTTTAAATTTCACCTCTAAACTCTTTAATAATTGTCTATAATAAGATTCATTTTGATCTAAAAAAGATTCAAGCATAGAGCCTGATTCTCTAGCTTTTTTAAATTCTTCATCTATATCATCAAATTTAACTACATTACTAGGTTCTAGAATAGAACTGTCTAAGCCAAGCTTATTAAATTTATTTTGTAAATCATCTATATTATTATTAAAATTATTATATAACTCATCAAAAGTAATGCATTCAAGTTCATAAAGTCTTATTAATATAGTCTTTTTAGGAACTTTATATAAATCTATAAGATAACAAATAGTGTTTTCTAATGTAAATTTTCTATCTTTTATAAATTTATTATAATTTTCACGTAATGAATCTAATAGCATTAATGAAGCATAGTAATTTGCTTTTCTTTCTATTAAATTTATAGATTCTTCTTCATTTAAAAGAACAGCATCTATTTTATTTTTTTCTAAATTATCATGGTGAATCATATGATAATATTCATGTATCAAAACAAAATTTTGAAAATTTCTTGGCTGATTAGTATTTATAAAGCAAAATAAATTATTATCTGTTTTATATACGAAACCACCTAGTTCCTTATTATTTATAGGATATTTTATAATAATAAAGTCTTCTTCCATTTTTAGATTTATATTTTGAATAATGTTTATATTTTCATCATAAAGTCCAGAAGAATCTTTTTTTACTATAGTCTTTATCTCATCATCTATTTGTTTATTAAGTTCTAATATTCTTTGGAGATTTTCTTTTTTAATCATTATTTTAACCTCTAAAATTCAAGTGATTTCATTTTTTTATTGGCACTTTTAACTGAGTCTATTACATTTATTATGCCAATTAAATTATCTAAGGTATCTATAGCATCTTTATCAGTTATACTTACATTACCACAAAATGCGATAGCAGGATCTTCTATTTTCAGAGTATCAAAAACATCTTCTTTTACTTTAAAATTTTCTTTAGATAATTCATCAATAGTTAAATCTAAAACATTAGCTATACTTTCAAGATCATCTAAAGGAATCCTTTTAGCCTTTAAGTTAAGAATATTGCTTATATTCATCTTGCTTGTATCTAACATTTCAGCTATCCAGTTTTGTTTAATTCCTTTAGCTTTTATAAACATATTTATATTATCTATTATAATGTTTGTTTTCATAATTATATCTACCTCTTTTTCTTAAATTTATCATACATTTATTAATAAGTAAATAAATTTTATATTAATTATATTACCTCGTTATATTTTAGCCTATTTAACACTTAAATATAACTATTTTATGAAAATAAGTATAAAAATTTTATACTTATTTGTATGATATGTCATAGACAAAGTATTTGTTAACTTTTTTATATAATTGGGTTATAGGAGATTTAATTTCAAAAAAAACTATAAATTAAGGCATAACAATAAAACATACATTTTGAGGAATGAAAAAAATATTTTAATTTATTTTATCTAAAAAAAACAACAGTTGTTTTAATGTGTTTATTGTATTTAATGTGTTTAATGTATTTAGACACCCTTTAAACCAAGTAGACAAGCCATTTGTGGAAGCTAAAGGTGTACAAAATCGAGAATAAGGTGTACAAAAAAGAGAATGAGGTGTACAAAATCGAGGGAAAGGTGTACAAAAAAGAGAATAAGGTGTACAAAATCGAGAGAAAAGTGTACTAAATTGACTTTTGTACACCTTTTAGATAAAATCAACTTATGAGGTGATTTTAATGACTGAAAAATACATATTATTAAAGTCAAATGCATTAGTTAATGCTGAGATTGATAATACTAATATAGAATATAAGTTTACTAATTTAATATTTAATGAGACTCAGCTTCAAAAAGGCAATGATAGCTATTTTACCATAATAAATATTAATAAATTTAAGAATCTAACTGATTCAGCATATTTAAAGACAGCTAAGGGAATTTTATCAGTGTTAGAAGATAAATTTCAAAAGAATACTTTAAAATGGTGCTTTGGAAAAGAACATTATCAAGTAACTCTTATAACTAAAGTTAAATTTAATGAGGGCAATGGAAATTTAACCATATATATAGATAAGGATCTTGTAAATTTCCTTTTAAACTATAGAGAATTAGGAACAGGTTATACTCCATTAAATTTAAGTTTAACAAATCAAAGTAAAAGTTTTTTTACTCAAAGGATATATGAATTATTAAGATTGTGGAGTGGAGAAAAAAAGGAAATTGAATATGAATTAGAGTACTTAAAGTCTAAATTATTATTACAAGATCATAAGAGTTATAAACAATATAAAGAATTTAAACGTAGAGTATTAGCTCCAGCTATAAAAGAAATAAATGATAAATTGAATATGAAAGTTAAATATGAAGAAATAAGAGTAGGAAGGTCTGTAGCTAAAATTAAGTTTATATTAGAGGATCTAGAGCCTAGACAATATGATTTTAGTAAAGATAAGATAATTAAAGAGCAAATTTCAATGGAGGAAGTGGCATTGGATTTAGCTATAACAAATAATGATAGCGTAGTTTTAGATTCAAATGAAAGTAAAAATAATCAGCTTCATTTATTAAATAGAACTAAAAATAAAAGATCAAAAGATTTATTAAATAATAAAATAAAGAATAAAAAAGAAGAATTAGATGAAATTGAAGAATTTTTAAAAAATGCTAAAGTTAAAATATCTGTGTCTACAATAAATAGACTTAAAAAGAAATATGGAGAAGACCTTATTAAAAGTGGAGTTTCTATTTTATGTAATAGATTGAAACAAGAAAAAATAACAGCTCCAGTTAAATATTTGACTGGAATACTTGAAAATTTAAAGAAAAATCCTAATGACTCTTATAATAAAGAATCTAACAATGCTAAAAAACTAAGATTTAATAATTTTGAACCTAGAGAATATGACTATGAGGATTTAGAGAAAAAGTTGCTTGGTTGGCATAAATAAGGTTACAGGATAGGGAAGCTTAGAGCATAAAAATATACTACATAGTTATTAAAAATTCATAAAAATAGAATAAAACAATATGTGATGAATTAGTAGTTTTAAAAGATGAGCCTAGTAACCGGGATGTTATAAATAAATCAACTAGTAAAGGATTAAGTTCATAATTGAAAGTTGAAAATGGATAGTGAAGGATAAATCTTCTTAAGGAAGATTTTAAAAAATATAATTAAAGAAAATCTGTGATTTTCAACAACAACTCTCAACTTTCCACTATCCACTCTCAACTAAATAAGTTGGATGGTAGTGGTTAAAAATTAACACCTTTTATACAAAATCAACTATAGATATAAATATAAAAAATTAATATTAAACAAAAATATTTAATATTAATATTTAATATTAAATTGTGATATTAAATACCACTTCTTTATAAATGGCTTGAATAGTATATCATGATATCTTCTTATGTTCTTATCTTATTATATTCTTATCTTTTTATCATCATATAAATATATATTGTTATAATAATATATTTTTATTTATGTACAGAAAGTTATAGAATTTTTAAAGTTTGAAAGACTTATAAAATCTAAGTTAGATTAAAGATTAAGTTGAGAATTGAAAGTTGAAAGTGGAGAGTGAAGGATAAATCTTCTTAAGGAAGATTTTAAAAAATATATATCTAAAATTCTACTAACCTATTTATTAAGATGTATTTAATAATTTTATATTTTAAAATTCCCTAAAGAATTTTTCCATAAACTTTCAACTTTCCACTATCCACTCTCAACTAAAAAAAGGCATAGCCTTTTATTTGGGGATGTAGTTAAACTTTATTTCATATATTTTTCTACTAATTCATAACATCTTTCTTTAGTTGTTTGTGCTAAACTTAATCTATATATATATTCATATAATCTTCCACCTTTATAATGTGATGAGTCCTTTTTAGCTTTATCATCTCTATCTGATATCCATTTAATTTCTTCATTCTCTAATTTCTTCATATCATCAGCTGATAGTTGTTTTTTTAATACACCATATATTTCATTTAAAGCATTATCCCATCTTATATGTTTTTTGCCTGCTGCTGAAATCATTTCTCCATTAATACCCGTAGATTCCATTTTATTTAAATCCTTCATGCCTAATTCAATATTATCTAATTTATTCTTATATATTTGTTTTGTACTTTGTTTTATTTTTTGGGTATCATTATTTTCTTTTACTGATTTTTCTGTTTTCTTATTATTAACTTCTTTAGTGGAATTTTGTGAATTCTTATTATCAGTATTATTTTTTGCTTTATCAGTTTCAGTGGTTTTATTATCTAGATTACTATCTGTTTTAGTTTTATTATTTTCATCAGTTTTATTACTTTCAGTAGATGTGTTTTCTTGTTGCTCACTTTTAGGGGTAATATCCTTATTACTGCTTGTACATCCCATGAAGTTAAAACTGGTTAATCCTATTAAAACTAAACATAATATTGCTTTTCGTTTCATTTAAAGTTCTCCTTAGATTTTAAAACATTGAAAGAATAATATACTGCTATGCTTATCTATTTTGCATCATATTTTATGGCCAAGTCTCACTATAACCAACTATTAAAAAGCTTTAGCTAATGGTCTGACACAAAATATACAGGGCATTTTTCACTTATTATTTTCTTTCATGTGTCTAATATAAATTTTAGTTAGAAGATAATATATTATAAATTATTCCATGTATTTTATATAATATCATATTTTCACAAATATTTTAATTTTTAATAAATAAAGGATATTTAGTATTTTTTAACTATATAGAAAGTATTTATATTGAAATTGTTTTTTTGGCGTTTATCTTAGATATCTATATCAGTGTGAAGTTAATCATCTTAAATATATAGATCATTTAGAAAAAATTTTAAAAACTTATTGAAAAACTAAATGTAATAGATTCAATAAATTTAAATATCTAAAATGTAAAAAATAAAACTTAGGTTTACAAAACTTCAAAATAACTCCTTTTAGTATATGATTAACAATTCAAATACGAAAGGAAATGATATACAAATGTTAGATTGGAAAGAAAAAAATGGACAATGGTATTGCTATAAGTCTGGAAGGCTAGTTAAAGGCTGGGTAGAAGATGAAAATGGAAGATGGTTTCATCTAAATGAACATAGTGGAAAAATGGATACAGATTGGACTGAAATTAATTCTAAATGGTACTACTTATATCCAAAGAGAACTGAATTAGATGGCATTACTCACCCTAAAGGAGAAATGGCTACTGGTTGGATTGAAATTGATTCTAGATGGTACTACTTATATCCAAAGAGAACTGAAAAAGATGGTATTACTTATCCTAAAGGAGAGATGGCTGCTGGTTGGATTGAAATTAACTCTAAATGGTATTATCTATATCCAAAGAGAACTGAAAAGGACGGTAACACTCATTATAAGGGAGAAATGGCTATTGGCTGGATTGAAATTGATTCTAGATGGTATTATCTATATTCAAAGAGAACTGAAAAAGATGGTGTTACTTATCCTAAAGGAGAAATGGCTACAGATTGGACTGAAATTGACTCCAAATGGTATTACTTATATACTAAAAAAACTGAAAAGGATGGTAACACTCATTATAGAGGAGAGATGGCTATTGGCTGGTTAAAATCTCCTTATTCAGGGAAATGGTATTATTTATATCCAAAGAGAACTGAACATGATGGTAAGATTCATCCTAAAGGAGAAATGGCTACATCTACAACACTTACTATTAATAATAAAGCATATACATTTGATAAAAATGGTGCTATGCAAGAATCTACTATATCTGGAAATGGTCTAGTTTCAAATAAGTTAGTTGAATTTGCCGCAGGATGGGAATATTTTAGTCCACATGCTTATGAAGATGAATATCATCGTGGTGATAAGTCATGTTGGACTATCGGATACGGAACTACTTACCAAGTTAAACCTTCAGCTTTTCCAAATGGTTTAGATAGTACATGTACAAAACCTCAAGCATTAGTATGGTTAAAAGAAGAAATGAATAAAGTTGCACATGAAGTTAAATCAGTATTACATAAAAAAGGTGCTTCAATATCACAACAAGCCTTCGATTGTCTTTGCGATATTGGATATAATGCAGGTACAGCAGATTTACTTTATGGAAAATGTATTACACTTAACGCAGTTATAAGTGGTGATGCTGACAGGATAACTAAGGCAATAATGATGTGGACTAATGCTAATGGTCAATTTTCACATGGACTAAAAGGCAGATGCAAAGGTAGAGTTAATATGTGTTTACACGGCATATATGATTCTACTCACTAAAAATTGTATATGACCTTATAAAAGAGACTTGTAGATTTTTTTTACAGGCCTCTTTTACTATTTTGATAGATATGTTTATACTACTCTTTTAAGTTCAAAGTCTACACCTTGATTAATGTAAATTAAAGTGTCATTATCTTTTACTATAATTGAAGGTGAAGTTTTAGGCTTTTTACTTGTTGTTTCTGCTGTAAAAAATGTTATAGTATCTGAATCAATACCTAATTCTGAAGGATCACAGCGACACTCTCGTATGAATTCTTTTTTAGTTTTATTAGTTATTGTATATTTAGGATTCGGGAAATATATAGGGATAATTTTTGTTTGATCATTATCAATTTTTATGTCTATGTCAACAAATTTTGCTTCATTATTAGAAAAATTCATTATCTGTCCAATAAATTTTGATTCATCTGGAAGAGCAACTATCCTAGAATGCCGTACCACTCTTGTTATTTGCCAGTTACCATAAAATGATTTTTCATCGCTCCTAGTTTCTTTAGTATTATTTTGTGAACTGGCATTATTATTTGTACTATTACTATCGTTATCCACTGTAATATTTGTATCTTTGCTAGCAGTAGATGAACTGGCAGTCTTATTCGTTGTAGCATTTGTATTAACTTTTGTTTCAGTACTATTTTTGTCTTTCGATTTATTAGTATTACTATTTGCATTTTTTGCATCACTATTACTAGAAGTGTTGTTTCCCTTATTTGTAGTAGTCTCAGTAAGTTTAGTATCTGAAGTATTATTATCTGTTTTACTACTTTCAGTAGATATATTTTCTTGTTGTTCATTTTTAGGGGTAATATCCTTGTTACTGCTTGTACACCCTATGAAGTTAAAACTGGTTAATCCTATTAAAACTAAACATAATATTGCTTTTCGTTTCATTTAAAGTTCTCCTTAGATTTTAAGACATTGAAAAAACAATGGACCACTATGCTTATCTATTTTGCATCATACTTCATGACCAAGTCTCACTATCGCTCACTATTAAAAAGCTTTAGCTAATGGTCTGATACAAAATATACATGGCATTTTTCACTTATTATTTTCTCTCATGTGCCTAATATAAATTTTATTTAGAAGATAATATATTATAAATTCTTCCATGTATTTTATATAATATCATATTTTCACAAATATTTTAATTTTTAATAAATAAAGGATATTAAGTATGGTTTTAACTATATAGAAGGTGATTATATTGTTATAATTAAAAAATCTATAGTGGATTATCTATGTTATGATTTAATATATTTTTTCACAAAAAAACAACAGTTGTTTTAATGTGTTTAATGTATTTATTGTATTTAATGTATTTAGACACCCTTCAAATCCAGTAGACAAGCCATTTTTTTAAGTTAAAAACTACTTTTTAAGGATTTAAAACTACCTTTTAAGGATTTAAAACTACTTTTTAAGGAGCTAAAACTACTTTTTAAGGACGAAAAACTACTTTTTAAGGATGAATTTAAAGATTAAAAACTACTTAATTGAACATTGGTAGTTTTAATGGTACTATAAGTTTAACAAATAGTATGAAACATTAAAAATAGCATTTTATATGTTTAAGTGGAGGTTAATATGGGTTCAGATATGAGCATAATTGATGAAGGGCAAGATATTAATGAGGTACTTTTTAAGAGCAATACCTTAATTAAAAGTAATATTAATATAACTAGTGTAGAATACAAAATTTTTAATAGGATTTTATATAAATGTCAAATTCAAAAAGATAATAAACAGCAGCTAAGAGCAGTGCTAACACTTGATGAGTTAAGTAGTATTGTAAAAAATAAAAATGAAAATACAATAAAAGCATTAACTGAAAGTTTAGAGAAGTTTATAAAGATTCCAATTAGATTTGAAAAGCAAAAGACCTATGTAATAACAACACTTATTAATAAAGTTACAGTAGATAAGGAAACTTTTAATTTTAATTGCTATTTAGATAAAGATCTTTATGAAGTACTTATGGCATATAAGGAACTTGGTTATTCACCTATTAATTTAAGAATGATAAAGCAAGCTAATGGATATTATACTCAAAGGTTTTATGAATTATTTAGAGTTTGGAGTGGTCTTAATAAAGAAGTCACTTATACAATAGATAATCTTAAACAGTGGCTTATGATAAGTAAAGGAATGTCTTATGATAGATACTATAATTTTAAAGTTAAAGTAGTTGAGCCAGCTTTAAAGGAGATAAATGAAAAACTTAATATGAGTGTTTCGTTTAAAGAAAATAAAGTAGGAAGGTCTGTAAAAAGCCTTACTTTCATTGTAGAAGATCTAGAGCCTAGACAATATGATTTTAGTAAAGATAAGATCATTAAAGAACAAATTTCAATGGAGGAAGTAGCTTTGGATTTAGCTATAACAGATAATGATAGTGTAGTTTTAAATTCAAATGAAAGCAAAAATGATGAATTTCATTTATTAAATAGAACTAAAAATAAAAGATCAAAAGATTTATTAAATAATAAAATAAATAATAAAAAAGATGAATTAGATGAAATTCAAGAATTTTTAAAAAATGCTAAAGTTAAAATAGCTGTGTCTACAACAAATAGACTTAAAAAGAAATATGGAGAAGACCTTATTAAAAGTGGAGTTTCTATTTTATGTAATAGATTGAAACAAGAAAAAATAACAGCTCCAGTTAAATATTTGACTGGAATACTTGAAAATTTAAAGAAAAATCCTAATGACTCTTATAATAAAGAATCTAACAATACTAAAAAGTTAATGTTTAATAATTTTGAACCTAGAGAATATGATTATGATGAATTAGAGAAAAAGTTACTTGGGTGGGATAAATAAGGTTACAGTATAGGGAAGCTTAGGCATAAAAACATACTAAATATTTATTAAAAATTAAATAGAAATAGCATAAAACAATATGTGATGCATTAGTATTTTTAAAAGATGAACCTAGTAATCTGGATGGTATAAATAAATCAACTAATAAAGGATTAAGTTCATAATTGAAAGCTGAAAATGGAGAGCGAAGGATAAATCTTCTTAAGGAAGATTTGAAAAATGTAATTAAAGAAAATCTGTGATTTTTAACAATAACTTTCAACTTTCCACTATTCACTTTAAACTAAAAAGGCATAGTCTTTTATTTGGGGATGTAGTAGATTTTATTATGTCAGATTTTATTATGCCTTCAATCAATATATTTACAAAAAATCTAAGTAATGCTAATATAAGCATGGATTTAGCAGTAAATAAAGTAATATTAATAAAATAATTAATAGGAGAACTACAAGTGAAGCGTATAAGAACTTTTATATCAGTAGCATTGCTACTAGTAACACTAACTGGTTGTGGAAATGAAAAAACACAAAGCAATAATAGCCAAGCAAATAATGATACAGTTACTGAGGCTAGTACCAATAAGATAGACAACAATAGGAAATCTAATACCAATACTAATAATAATGTAAAAGATAAAGAAAGTAATATTAAAAAAGATAACACTGCCAATAAAGTAAATTCTAATAATAATAGTAATAGCAACACTGCTGTAAATAACAATTCTGAAAATAATGCTACAACAGTGCAATCTGAAAATAATATTACAACAGTACAAAATGAAGAATCATTTTATGGACAATGGGTTATAGAAAAAGAGGTAGCATATTGTAAAGTGGCAAGTTATAGTAATGATGATATTAAGAAAATAGTAGGAAAAAAATTAAGTTTTTCAAAAGAGCAGTCAAGTTGTTTTGGAGATGACCTAAGTTACATAAATGATACAGTGAAAAATCCTAATTACAAAAAATCAGTTATTACATCTGATGAATTTTTAAACAATTGGGGTGTACCTATAAAGGATTTGACTATAAATGGCAACACTGTAACAGAAGTTGAGATAGATGATGCAAAAGATCTTCCAGCATGTACTTTTTTTATAAAAGATGATAATACATTAATACTTTATGGTGGAGGTATTTTTTTTCAACTTAGCAAAGTAAAGTCAGACACAAACTCAGCAAACATAAATTAATTATTGTAATATAATTGAAAAGATTTAAGGAGAATAAAAATGAGTAAAACAATTAAATTTAAATTAATAAAAACATTAGCCTTAACATTATCTATATCAAGCTTAGGTGTAATAACTCCTAAAGCAAGTTATGCAGCCGGACAAGCACATTGGAAATCAATTAATAGTAATTGGTATTATATGGACAGTACAGGAAAAGTAGAAACTGGATGGATAAATGATAATGGAATTTGGTACTATATGTGGTCAGATGGAACAATGGCTAAAAATACATGGATTCAAAGTGCTAATGGAAAGTGGTATTACTTAAATGAATCAGGAAAAATGCTTTCTAATACAACTATAAATGGATATACAATAGGTAATGATGGAGCATGGATAATTAGTAATAGAGGGAATTTAACTTTTGATGATTTAACAATATCTCATGTACCTAGAGACGATTTAAGTCTAAATAGTAGACAAGAATCCTTAGCTAATTCATTATCATCATGTAATATATCATTAAATAATGGTGATAACAAAATATTAAATTTTATTTCTTCTAATTTAGCACAAGAAAAATTATATATATCAGAAGCAAAAAATCAATGTATAGGTAAAGTTATTGGAAATAAATATATGATAAATGATATAAAAGTATTTTCCCAAGCATTTAAAAATATAGACTGTATCGGTGTTGGTAATGAAAAAGATGTAGTAACACAAAAAAGTAATGTTGTAGATTATAAATCCAATGCAAATTATGTATATGATAAATATATTATTCTTCATAAAACAGTAAATGATGTAGGATCTGAATTTGCAGTTATTCGTGTAGTTATTGAATTTAAGGAAATATAAATATGAAACGGTTATTAAGTTTTACTTTATCACTAATATTAAGTATTACTTTAATAAGTTTTAATTGTAGTAAAATTGTTTATGCGTCTAGTGGTATATCTGTATCACCTGAAACCATAGAAACTAGAAAAGATGAAAAAGTTCATGTAAATACAGGTGGAAATTTATGTTAAATATTTTAGTAATAGACCTTTCTTTGAAATAATAACTTCAACCTATTTTGTAATGAATATATATCCTATATTTTTAATATGTTTATCTACTATAGTAAATTATTTTACTTATAAAAGATATAATAGGCACCAATAAAAATATTGATGCCATTATATTTTTTTATATTTATAATACATTTAATATATATTTAGAAAAAGCCAGTGTAACCAAAACTCTCAATTATCAATTCCGAATTAAAGAAAAATATCATATACTCAGTAAGTTTAAATCCGTGTTATTATTCCTCTTACAGCAGAACATAAATGGGCAGATAAACAGGCAGATACACTATTTTGAATAACAATAGTAATATTATATATAGATACAAATATAAAAAATAAATATTAAATAATAATATCAAATATTAATATTTAATATTGATTTATGATATTAATAAACAAATCCTTTATAAATAGCTTAAATAGTATATCATTATATATTCTTATGTTCTTATCTTTTTATCATCATATAAATGTATATTCTAATTTGCTATTTCCTTTAATGAACATAAAATTTGAACTGAAATAAAGCTATTTCACCTCTAAACTTTTTAATAATTGTCTATAATAACATTCATTTTCATCTAAAAAAGACTCAATGATGGCTCCAGATATAAAAGAAATAAATTATGAAATTAAATTAGACTTTAAAACTACTTTTTAAGGATTTAAAACTACTTAATTGAAGATTGGTAGTTTTAATTATACTATAGACTAATATGAATTTAATATTTTTGAATTCGGAGACTATAGTAGAAAATATAGAAATTTTAAGTAAGAAAAAAGCATTGAGAAAAATAATCTCAATGCTTTTGATTTTTATAATTTAAAGGAATTAAAAAGATGTTTTAATTTATTTTATCTAAAAAAAACAACTGTTGTTTTTTTGTATTTATTGTTTTTATGTATTTAATGTATTTAGACACGGTCTAAAGTATTGATATAACTTGATTTAGCTAAGAGAAAAGGGGACAAAAAATGAATTGCGGGGGGACAAAAAAATCAATTGCGGGGGACAAAAAATCAATTGCGGGGGACAAAAAATGAATTGCGAGGGACAAAAAATGAATTAAGGGGGACAAAAAATGAATCCAAGTGGACTATTTACATTTATGTCCCTTAATATTAATATATAAATATGTAAGCATAATTAATAAATGGAGTGATTTTATGGAAATGATATTATTTAAGCCAAATCCTATTATTGAAGGAGTTTTTGGAAATTCAAATATAAGAGATTTTAATGTTTTTAATAAGATATTATGTGATTTACAAATACAAAAAGCTAATAATGAATTCATGGCTATTGTTTCTTTAGAGGAAATAAAAAAAATTATAAATGATGTTAATATTTCTGCACCAGAAAAAGTACAAAATTATTTAAATAATAACTTTAGAGAAAAAACTATAACTTGGACATATAAAGATTTAATAATTTCTGTAGGATTAATAAATAGTACAGTGTTTGATAAAACTAATATGACGTATAAGATAACAGTTGATAAGGAAATAGTTAATTTAATTTTGAATTATGATGAATTAAAAACAGGATATACACCATTAAATTTAAAATTAAACAGTAAAAGCTTTTATGCCACAAGAATTTATGAATATTTACGAAAATGGAGTGGAAATAAGAACACATTACGTATAGGTTTATACAAATTAAAAGAATTATTATCTCTTGAGGGTAGATATAATACTTATAAGGATTTTAGAAAAAGAGTTTTAGATCCATCAATGGAGGAAATAAATAAAAAATTTAATATGGAAATTAGTTTTACACCTATAAAAGTTGGAAATAAGACAACTGCAATAGAATTTAATTTTACTGATAATGAGCCTAGGCATTATAATTTTGATGATACAGCAGCAACTAATGTGTTAGTACAAGAAATAGAAGAAATACAGGATGTAACTTTTGAAGAAATAAACCTTATTAGTGAGAGATTAAAGGAATCTAAAATAAAGATAGCCATTTCAACAATAAATAGACTTAAAGAAGAATATGGAAATGAGAATATTGATAATGCAATTACTATATTATGTAATAAAGCAAAACAACAAAAAATAACAGCTCCAGTTAAGTATTTAAAGGGAATACTTGAAAATTTAGATAAAAATCCTAAGGATAATAAGATAGATAATGTTAAAAAATTAAGATTTAATAATTTTGAACCTAGGGAATATGATTATGAGGATTTAGAGAAAAAGTTGCTTGGTTGGCATAAATAAGGTTACAGCATAGGGAAGCTTAGGGCATAAAAATAGACTACATATTTAGTGAAAATTCAATTTTTCATTGTGCCTTAAGAATTATAAAGCTTAAGAATTATAAAGTAATTGCACTGTGACATAGGGATGAGACAATATTTAGATTTACAGCTTTAATGTAATAAAAATATTAGAGCTTTGTGTTATAATACTATAGACTAATATTAAATTACATGAACTAAGTTACAGATGGAGGTATTCAGGTATTTATGTTAGAAAAAAAAGAAATTGAAAAAATCATACTAGATACTATTCCTAAGGATAAAACAGAAGCTATTTATATATTTGGAAGTTATAATACAGAATTCTTTGATGAGGATTCTGATATAGATATAGGATGGTTTTGTAAAAATGTAACTGAGAAGGAACGAGTTCTTTTAGAATATGAATTGGAAGAAAAGATAGGAAGAGCTGTGGACTTAGTAATACCAAATAAGAATAAAATATTAATATTAAATGAAATTCTTGCAGGCCAGTGGATTGGTGAGCTGTCAGATGAATTTTGCATATGGTTTGATGACAATATAACAGATATTCAAGATCAGGCAGAAGATTTACTGAAACTAATGTGAGGGAGAAGAAATTATGACTAAGCATATAAATTATGGAAAATTAAAAAGAGTATTATCCAATATTAGAGAAAGCATTGGTGATATAGATAATACCTTAATAGAATATGATAAAAGTGATAAGAAGATAAAAGTTATATTTGAAAATAGTTTAAGAATGAGTATTGTTCAATTAAGAGAATCTATATTTGATGCAGCTGCATCTTTATTAAAATGTTCTAATATATCTGTTAATAGTTTAAGTGGTAATAAAGAGATATTTGATAAATGCGTGGAAAATGGTTATTTTTTAAATATAAAAAAGGAATTCTTTCTTATATTAACTAAATATAGAAATTCAGCCTGTCATAGATATAAACAGCCTTCCATGGCAGATTTATTAGATTTTATAAAATGCTATAGAGAGGATATTCATATAGTAATATCAGAATTAGAATATATAATTGAACATAAGAATTAATTTTTATGGATGTATGGCACATGAAAGATTAAATAAAAGCTTGATATGACCTGGATTAAACTAATTAATATTTTTTTACATTACTATTACATTTTCATAGTGAAATATATTTTTAGGTTTATTTTTTATATATTTATATTAAAATTCTAATTTAAAAAGCAAAATATTAATTAGGACACAAAAGAGATAATATTAAACTTTAAACTATATATAAATATAAATATCAAGAATAAATATCGAAAATAAATACAAAAAACAAGTATGAAAAATAAATATCAAGAATAAATACAAAAAACAAAAATCAAAAATAAATATCAAAAATAAAAATTAAAAATAAATATCTAATATTAATATTTAATATTAAATTGTGATATTAAGTTATTGTATAAATTTATAATATTAAAAAGGACTACTAATAATTTAGTAATTCTTTTTTTAGTTTAGGGAGTTATAGAATATTTAAAGCTTAAAAGGCTGATAAAATCTAGGTTTAATTAAATATTAGTTGAGATAATAGAGTAAAAAGCTGATATGGTAGAGTGGAAAGTTAAGAGCTAATAAAAATTATCATATAGAATTTTTAAATATGAAAGTGCTAAAGCTATAACTATAAATATATTAGTGAAATTTTAGATATATTTTCAGAAAACATTTAGAATTTTAAATGAAAACTTTAAGCTTTTTAATTATCAATTTTTAATTAAAAAATGATTTTAAAGTTCTAAAAAAACACCTTAATGGCTTAATTGATACAATTATATTTGAAGATGAATCAATGATTAGAGATTATCAAAGTGTAGTAATTTTGTTCTTCAATAGAAAAATAGGCCATATCAAATTAGAGTTTTTTACTCAATCTGATACAGCCTTTTTTTTAGATTTAAATTAAGCAGCAACATGGAATTTCTTTATTTCTCTTTGAGTTAATTTAGCAGAATCAATTTTAACTAATTTACCTTTACCAGTTAATAAAAATTCTTTTTCAATTATTAAATTCATTAGATTTGTTACATCTGAATCTTTAAGATCAGGTCTTACTCCAGTGATATTTAATGAGCTTTTAGAACCAATTTCATTAAAAAAAGTTAATGATAAGATATATTCCATTTAAAAATCCCTCCTTTATTTTTTTTGAAATTTAAACTAATTATTCTTCAGGATTATTCATTAATTTAAATGTATTATTTTTGAAGAAATTTCTGCAATCTGCGTTTATAACATCTTCAAGTGCAGTAGCAACTTCAAATAAATCTTCTGATTTTATATTTGGGTTAACATTTGAAAATGTTTTTTTCTTATAAACTGGATCACCTAACTTATCAGTTCCATTTTGAACTTCCATGCTAAGAGAGCAACCAACTATAAGGTCATCAATTTTACTCATTTAAAAATACCTCCTTTATTTTTTATATTAATATATATGCATTAGTAAAAAAAATTGATGGAGAAAAAACAATTTTTAATACGAATTATATATGAAATATTTTAATAAATATTCGTATAATATATGTAATTTATAAATATTAAAAATTAATAACGGACAATAGAAGATAATTTTTAAAATTTAAGCCCCTAAAATATAAAAATAGTATAAAATTCCAATAAAAACATATATTTTACACTAAAATCAACAAAAACTTTTCGCTAAAGTAAAATTTCGCGCTATATTTGGTTTTGGTTCAAATATTTCAAAAGATTACTTTTATAATTTATTATTTTTTTGTTTCAAAGAATATTTCTTTTGAAATGAAGTATATTGTTTTATCTTCTAAGGAATTATTAAGATTTTATATTCATACAAGTAATAATGAAAGTTATTAAAGGGAAAAATATCAATTAAACACTCTCTTTTGTTTAGAAAATTAAATTTAGTTGATAAAGTTATGAATTTAGATTAATATATAATAATCTAGTATTTAAACTAAAAAATAATTTTAGTTTAGTGATTTAGTATATAAGTTCTAATTAAGTTATTACATATATAATCTTTTGTAGAATTTTTATAGAAAGTTATGTATTTAATTAATAATATCTAATTAGAATAATATATATCATAAATTTTTTTATATAAGTTCCTCATGATACTGGTAATTAACAAACTTCATTGGAATTTATATATAATATTAATTTTACTATAAATTTATAGAGGGAAAAAAATGAACGAAAAAAGACAAAAATATAAAGTAGTATCTTTATTTTCTGGAATTGGTGGTTTTGAGGATGGGTTGAAACGTTCTAATATAGAGACCGAAGTTGTTTTTTCTTCTGAAATTGATAAATTTGCACAAAAGTCTTATCTTGCAAATTATTCTAATCATAATTTAAATGGTGATATAACTAAAATAGAAGCAAAAGAAATTCCTAATCATGATATTCTTATGGGAGGATTTCCTTGTCAAGCGTTTAGTATAGCGGGAAAAAGGAATGGATTTGCTGATACTAGAGGAACACTATTTTTTGATGTAGCACGTATAATAAAAGAAAAACAACCGAAAGTGGTATTCTTAGAAAATGTAAAAAATTTAGTAAGCCACGATAATTCCAATACAATAAAAGTAATTTTAAATACATTAAATGAACTTGGTTATACAGTAGATTTTACCGTGATAAATTCTTCTGAAATGGGAGTTCCACAAAGTAGAGATAGAACTTATATAGTAGGAATAAAAGATATTAAAAAAGAAAAATTTAAAGAAGATTATAGAAGTAATAAAATTAATAAATTAAAACAAGAACTTAATGGAAAAGATTTCAGTGGATTTAATTTTTTTGATAGTTTGAAATCAATAAATAGAAGAATTTTTATAAAAGATATTTTAGAAAATAAAGTTGATAAGAAGTATTTTATAGATAATGAGAGAGTTAAAAAATATTTAAAAAATATTAATATTAATGATACTGACGAAGAAATGAAAATTATTAAAATTCTTGATTTGCCAAGAGAAGTTCATAACGATCAAGAAAGGCAAAGAAGAGTATATTCTGTAAATGGTATTTCCCCAACAGTTCTTGCAAGATCTGATTCAACTAAGATACTAATTAAAGAAAAGGAAGAATTAAGACTTAGAAAATTTACTCCTATAGAAAATCTACGAGTACAAGGGTTTGAGGAACAGTTTATTGATAAACTTAAAAAGTCAGGCATAAGTGATACTCAACTTTATAAACAATCAGGAAATGCTGTAAGTCCACCAGTTGTAAGAGAAATTTTTAATCATATAGACAAATTTATTAATTTTAAAAATATAGACAAGAAAATTAAATTTATAGACTTATTTGCTGGATTAGGTGGTTTTAGGATAGCATTAGAAAATAATGGAGGAAAGTGTGTATTTTCTAGTGAAATAGATAAATACGCAAGAGAAACCTATAAAAATAATTTTGGCGAAGAACCATCAGGAGATATTATTCAAATAAAATCAGAAGAAATTCCAAATCACGATATCCTTTGTGCAGGTTTTCCTTGTCAACCGTTTTCTATTGCAGGAAAAAGATTAGGATTTGAAGATGCAAGGGGAACATTATTTTTTGAAGTTGCTAGAATTTTAAAGGATAAAAGACCAAAAGCGTTTATTCTCGAAAATGTAGCTGGTATTGTTAGTCATGATGAAGGTAAGACGTTAAATACTATTATATCAATACTTGGAGAATTAGAATATTCAGTAGTATGGAAAGTACTTAATGCGAAAGATTATGGAATACCACAAAATAGAAATAGATGGTATTGTGTTGGGGTTGATAAGCGAATATTTAGCAATTTTTCAGAAAAAGATATATTTCCAGCTAAAACAAAACTGGCAACTTTTATATCTGATTTTATTGAAAAAAATGTAAATTCATCTTATAATGTATCAGAAATTGCTAAAAAAAATATGGAAATACATATAACAGCTTTTTTAGAAAAAGGAAAATGCAAAGAAAATCAACCTATAATTGCAAATAATATAAGACCATCTAAAGTATCATTTAGTGCAACTGGAATATCACCTTGTCTAACAGCTAAAATGGGTACTGGTGGCAATAATGTACCGGTAATATATACATTAGGCAGAAAACTCACAGAAAAAGAATGTCTTAGAATAATGAGTTTTCCAGAAGATTATAAAATAAAGGCTAATTATAGTCAAACTTATAAGCAATTAGGAAATAGTGTTGTAGTAAAGTTGATTGAACAAATTGCTAAAAATTTAATAGTTTTTTTAAAGAGCAGATAAATTGAGCCATATCTTGTTAAAGGTATGGCTTTTAATATATAATTTAAATCATATATTAAAACTAAAGGAGAATAATTTATGGGGGAAAGAGTTATAGGTTCAAATTCTCATGGATTTAATAATGAGAATTTAATAGTACAATCATTAAATGGACAAAAGCTAAAAAATCTAAATTCAAATTTAAAAAAGTTTATAAAAGACATATGCGTAGATAATAAAATATCAATTTCAGATAATATGATTGTAGGAGCTAGGATAGAATCTAACAATAAATTAAAACAAGATTTTTACATAATTTTAGAACAAAAAGAATTTGGAATTAGTCTGAAAATGGGAACTGGTAATAGTGTACACCAAGAAAAAATAGAAGAATTTATTGAATGGTTGAGTAAAATTTCAATAGAAGAAGTAACGAATGAAATAAAAGATTGTTTAAGATTTTTTATTTGGGCAGATGGTTCAACAAATGGACAAGCACCAATTGTAAAAGATGAAGATGGAAATATTATTGGAAGATTTGGTAGTAAAGAGTTTAAAAAGTTCTATCCAGAAAAAAGAGAAAAATTGCAGAAATTTTTAGAAAAGAATGTAGCTATTATTTTGAATAGAGCTATATTTCAAGGAAAAAACAATAGTAAAGTAGACTATGTTTACCATGGAAATCCATCAAATGGTGTATGGATTTCAAAACAAGAAATTTTAACATTTAACATTCAAAATCCTAAATCAAAAGATACTAAAAATGTACCAACTCTTAGTGTAGGAAAATTGACAGTACAAGCTTGGAATGTAAGTTTAAAAGGTAATACTGAAAATAAAAGAGGGCAAATACAGTTTAAGTATAGTTCAATGATAGATGATTTTGAAAAGCTTATGCTTATGAAAGCCAGTAACATAGGAACATTTGAAGGTGATAAAGAAGAGTTTAATTTATCAAAATTTATGAATAAAAATAAGAAACATAAATTTTGGAAAGTACTTTCTGCAAAATGTAATTTAGAAGATAACAAAGATAGTTATTATATAGTAAAAGTTGAGGGAAACAAGGAATCAAAACTTACTGGTAAAAAGGTTAAATGTAAAACTGACGATTTTATTATAAAAGCTAATCTTAGCAAAGATTATTTGTTACAATGCGAATATCAAATAACAGAAAAGGATTTAGCTAGTATCGTAAATTATGATATAGTTGAAAACTCTGGAATATCAGTAAAAAGAGCTGATTCACAAAAATATACAATAATAAAACTAACGAATAATACTTTTAAGAATGCTTTTGAAAAATATATAGATGGAGTAGAATTTATTATAGCAGGACTACTTGTATATACTGAAAAAGATAAACTACAAAAAAATAAAAAAATATTAGAAGATTTAAAAATTGAAGAAAAAGATATAAAATTATTTTATTCAAAACAATATGGAATTAACGATAATGGAATTTTAGATAAAGAATTTATGAGTAAAATTAGTAAAAAAGCTAAGATAGTTGTAAAAAAAATCATAGAAAATAATCCAGATTTAAAAGCTAGTTTATTTACTGGAAAAGGATGGTTTGAGAATCCTTATTTCATAGATTTTATATTTAAAAATGGGGAATTGACTTTTGAAATTTATACAGACTATACTATAAGCAATGGTTCAGGAAGAAGTAAAGGAATTTATACTATAATTTTAAAACCACACTAATAAACTTATAATCTTATAAGAAATTATATGGTTTTTCAAGCTTAAAAAAATCAAAATTAAAGGCTAAGTACTAAAAAATAAGTGCTTAGCCTTTTGCAAACGAAAGCAATTATTCATGGTAAATATTCAGACATGTTTTCTATATCTAGAAGTAATATCGATGTTTGTCAAGGTAGTTGTCGCATAAATTCCAGAAAATTTATGTTGATTACTCTTCCACTATTTTTAGAACTATATCCATTTCATTTATATGATCTTTATTAAGCAAGAACAATCTGACATTTTGCCAAATATTAATTATTCAGAGCATTATATGCATTAGCAAGTCCTTGTCCATAATATTTACTTGAACTATCTACACCTAAACTATCAGCTGTTCTACATATTTTTCTTTTTACCAATTTAGGTGTAATATATTTGTTTTTACAAATAATAAGAGCTGCTATAGCTGATACCTTAGGTGCTGCAATTGATGTTCCATTTACAAATATGTAATCACCTTCAAGTGTTGTAGTAAAACACATATTTTCTTGTGATAACTCTATATCATCTTCACTCATGTCTAATAAATCTCCTCCTGGTGCTGAGATATCTATAAAATCCTTACCATAATTTGAATATGGTGCAATCTTATCATCTTTTGAAGTTGCAGAAACATTTATAATCCCTTTAATACTACCTGGTACTTCATATGTTATTCCACTATATTTGAAACCATATTTCCCATTTTTTTTATTGAGATAGTCAGTTAATTTCTTTTTATTAGAACAATCTAAACCATCGTTTCCTGCTGCTGAAACTACTGTAACTCCATTTTTAATAGCATATTCAATTGCTCTTTTATATAAAGAATATTCTGCTGTGCCATTACCCATATCATATTTAATTCCTGTTTTGGGATCAGTCCAATAAGATTTTCCTTTTAGTTTGAATCCTCCAATACTTAAATTAATTACTTTAACTCCATCATCAGTTGCTTTAATTATTGCTGATGAAATTATTGTTGCATTAGTGTCTCCATTTTCATCAAGAATACGATAACTTTTAAATCCTATATTTGGAGCAACACCTTTTATTTTACCATTACCAGCTATAATGCCAGCTATTTCTGTTCCATGCCCTAGTCTATCATCTATATCATTTGGATCTCCTGTTTCAGAATCATTATTATTAAATCCCTTAGGGACTAAATTCTCTCCACCTAAAAAATTATCTGCTAAATCTGGATGATCTACATCTATACCTGAATCAATAATTCCAACAACAATATTATGATTTCCTGACTCTAAATCATAACTTTTTCCGTTGTTAGTTACCCTTTTGACATCCCATTGATATTTATCATCCAAGTTATCAGTTATACCGTGAGAATGATTTTTAAATTGTGCTGGTTTTATTTTTTTCTCACTTTCCATTTTAATGATATGATTTAAGGATAATGATTTAACACTAGTTTTTTCTTTAATTTTAGGTATTAATTCAGCTTTACATTGAACTTCTACTGAACCTAAATCTAAAAATTCATTTAATACTTTTCCTCCTGATTCACTTATAATATCTTCAACATCTTTGTCAATACTATTATCATTAAATAAAATAATTAATTCTACATTTTTTGATTTTACTTCTGCTGCATTTGTTCTAACATTAATATTTAACACAATAAAAAATAATGCTAATATGGTAATTAATCTATAAGATATTTTGTATTTTCTTATCTTTTTCATATATAATCATATCCCTTTCTGTCTTCTTTATTGCACTGTTCTAATATTACAAATAGAAAAATTATATATTGATTAATGTATTGCTTTGCTTTGCTAATTCTTGATCATGTGTAACAAAAATAATAGTCTTACCTTGTTCATTTAATTTTTTTAAAATGTCAAATACGATATCTCTGTTTTTTTGTCTAAATTACCTGTTGGTTCATCTGCAAAAATAAATTGACATTTTTTTAAAATGATACGAGCTAAAGCAACCCTTTGCTGTTCTCCACCACTAAGTTCAAATATTCTCTTTTTGTTATATCCCTCAAGATTAACAGATTGAAGAGCTTTGTTAATCTCTTTTGGCTTATCTAAATTTTTTTGATATTCTAGAGATATAGCTAAATTCTTTTCAACCGTTTCATTTTCTATCAATGCATAATTTTGAAATAAATATCCAAATGAATTTCTTTGCATTAATAAAATTTGTTTCTTATTTGGATTTTTTATATCATTAATTATTATATCTCCCTCATCTGGTTGCTCTAATAAGCCTATTATATTAAGCAAAGTAGTTTTACCCTTACCACTTTCACCTGTAATACATATAAAATCTCCATCAGCTATTTTTAAATTAAATTTATCTATCACTTTCCTTTTGTTAAACGATTTTGAAACATTCTTAATCTCAATCATAATTAATGCTCTCCTTTTATAATACTATTGAAAGATTTTGCTGCTAATAATCTATCTATAATCGATGCTACCAAAAATTCTATTAAAATTAATACTATTCCCGTTAAAATTATTTTACTTCCATACATCATTGTCATAATTACTACTGGAATTATATTAATTAAGAATAATAAAAGTATAAATATACGATTTTTTCTGAAATTACTATAACCAAACAATTTTTTTATGTATAATTTATACTTATTTTTTTCATAATAACCAGCTATCAAATTATAGGTAATTATTAAGTTAGAAATAAATAAAATAACAATGAAGGTTATAAGATTACGCTGTTCTTTCTGCAATTCTTGAATTTCTTTACCGTGCTTATCATATACTGAAACCACCTTTTGAAAAGATGATTGTAAATCATATTTGGCAATTATTGGGAATATTTCCCCGAATGGATCTTCAGTATCTGAGTAAAAATAAAAACTATTAGTCATATATGAGAAACAATATGAACTATCTACATTATCTGTATATATTACAGCAATAGGATCATTAACTAAATTTTTTTGTTCTGGTTCAATTGATGACTTATAAGAAAAGTAGTTTTGATTGTTTTTTACATAAATAATATTAACTTTTAAATTTGACTCAATAGTTTTGTTCAGGTCTAAATTCAATTCTTCATTATAAATGTTCTCTACTTTTACTTTTTGAAAGTAAAAGTAATCAAGATAATTTTTTCTAATTTCTTGTTCATAAATCTGAAGTTTTTCTGGAACCAAAATATTAAGTACATTGTCATTATGATTAATTTGATTAACTATAGATGAATCAACAGATTCAATATAATTATATTTTAGATAATTCTCATCTATAGTTATACATTTGCCATATGGTGAAGTTTCTGGAGATTTACCTTCAGAGTCTAACTCATAGTTATAGCTCTCATCTTCCTTATTATAATTAGAAGCTCTAATTATAAATGCATCCTTTGAATCACTCATTTTCTTATAAAATTCTTTCATCTTTTTACTTACTTCAAAATGTTTCTTCATTTCATTTTCTCCAGTATAAGTTACTACTGTAGTATATAAATTTTGTGCCTTCTCCCAATTAGATAAACCCTCTAATTGTTGATTCAATATGTTTGATTTAATTACTAATTGATTAATAGAAAATAATAAAAATAAAACAAAAATAATTTTTAAACTATAATGCATAAAGTTAACAATACCATAAGCTCTTTTACCTTTAATCACACTTAATTTATTTGATTTTTTTAAATGTATTATGATAACAAAAAATAATATACAAATAGATATTAAAATATATAAAATTGCTAAAGCTCCAAAGTAAATTGATAGCAATCCAAAATAATTAAAATTATTTATGGATATATAATAAATACTGCACATAATGTATGCTATAACAGTTCCAAGTATCATTACCTTTATTAGTTTTTTACTCATACTACTCAAAATTTTAGTTATACTAAATCCATTTATACATAAAATTGAAACTTCTTTTAATTGATCAACAGAGTATTGCACAATAGCAACTAGAACACATAATGATACTAATGCCATAGTACCTAATACCTCTAAGTCAATTTTAATATTTGAAGAAGTAATTGAATCAAATATCTTAGCACTTGCTACATTCTCATTTAAATCACTTACTATATCATTAAGTATCTCTTCATTGGTTGTAGAGATATAATAAATTCCATCACCACTAAAATTATTATTTATATCTATATTTTTTATTATAATTTTAGTTTTAGGGTCTATTCTTTGAAATGTTCCACTTTGATTTAAATCTTCTGTATAAGTATTACTGATAAATTCATTAGAATTTTCATTTGGAAATCTTCCCTTAGTTAAACTTACTTTTTCATTTAAACTGGGATCTGATGTATAAATAACAATATTATTTTTATCTTTAAATACATATTTTGAAATACTAACATGCTTTTTTTTACCTAAATCTTGTATATACTTTCCAAATTTATTTGAATGCTCTCTAGGTGAATCAAAATTAAGAAGGATACTAGTTTTGTTTTGGAATAAAATATTGTTCATTTCTTTATCTTTAAAAATATCTAGACCGCATATTGATATAACTATTAATTGAAATGTAAATAATAAACATATAACTTTTTTCATATTATTCTCCTTATTGAATAAGGAAATATGAATAACATAATTCATACTTCCTTATTAATATTACTAGTTGTCTTATATTGTTTATGCTTTATGATTATAAAATGATTTGTTAGTACCCCAGAAAGTCCATTCTGCAGAAGCTGGACTCCATTCGCCTGCTGGTTGCCAACCACCGTCATCAGTATCGCCTTCTCCATTAATAACTGACGCATAACCTTGTTCTGTATAATGTTTATATTTAGATATTACCTCACCATTTTTTTTGCCTCTAATCCAATATCCACCAGACTTTTCACTTGATTTTACTCCAGTTTGTGTTTTATCACTAATAACCTCATATCCACCATTTCCACTATTTGCTTCTGAAGCAAATACAGTTGATGTTGTTGGTGCAAGAATTGCTCCCACTGCTAATAAAGATACTATTCCTTTTTTTAATTTGTTGTTCATATTTCATCCTCCTAATAATGTAACCTATTTAATTCCAACTAAGAATTAAATTAAATTTTTATATTTATTGTTGTTTACAGGTATAATTCTACCTTCTAGGAAGCAAAAAAATTGAAATTAATAATCAATTAACAAATTTATATAATATGTGATTTTTTTTTTGAGTTTATTATCATAATTTTAGCGTTTAAACTTTTTATATTTATTTAAGAATAAAATATCGCTATAAATTTAAAAATATTTTTTACTTTTAAAAGTTTCAATTCTACAATAGAAAATTTACAACACTAAAAAGTTACATTAATTTGTTATCAAAAACTTTTATATGGAATTCGTTATTAGAGAATTTTCTAGGTTTTTCATATCCAGCAAAGTATAAAGTATTTTTAGTTTTATATCTTTTACTTCCTATTTTTTCTACCTTCCATCCTTCATAAACTTTCATTTATAAACTATTTCTTCAATAGCATTGAAATTGAAATTACTCTGGTCTATACTATTAATCATATAAATCCTTAGTACAATATATTTATATATTGTACTAAGGATTTATATAGTTGAGAATGTATTTTTTAATTATTTGGGATATATTCCTTCATTTTTGTTAACTTTAACATTTTATATTCAAGAGTAAAGAAGGTGAAAATAAAGCTCTTAGAAGATAGCAGGTTCTCAATATATTAAAGATGCTGCAAAGTCAGTTAGAGTTAATGAGAATAATTCATACAAATCTTTTTATTCCAGCAGTCCTTTAAGCAATCTAGTAGCAACTAAGCACTCTTGTCCATTTATCATATGAACTACTCTATTACTTCTATCTATTTCTTTTATATTATCTTTGTTAACTAAAAAAGATCTGTGACATCTGTAGAAACGCTCATCTAGTTTTGATTCAATATCTTTCATCTTTGCATAAAATTCAATTTGCCTATCTACTGCATGAATAAGTACTTTATGTATAATATTTGAAGTTTCAAAAAATAAAATTTTGCTATATTCAATATTTATAATTTTATCTTCTACTTTAATGGTAAAGTTTTTTTGCATTTCTGTTACCTTTGAAGAATACTTTTTATGCGCATTTAAAATACACTCATGTATTCTTTCTTTTACAGTTTCATAATTATCTTTTATGATATAATCCATTGCTTCTACCTTGTACATAAAAGTAAGATAACTCATTTCTGCATGGGTAGTTACAAACACAATAAACCCCCTTGGGTCATACTCTCTTATCATTTCTGCTAATTTTATACCATTTATATTAGAATTTAAATCTACATCTAAAAAGTATAAACCAGAGATTGTATTTTTCTTCAAATATTCTATAGTTTCTTCTGGACTTTCTGTAGATAAAACAATTTCCATATCTAAATTTTCAATCATAATACTGTCTTCAATATACTTTGTAATTCTTGTTCTCTGTTCTGTATCATCTTCACAAACCATTATGCTGAGCATGTCTTTAATTCCTCCTTAAATATTAAGTTAATGCACATTCAAAAATGAAACATCATTACTTGCCATTTTGCAAAATACACTTCTTTCAATGCCTAACTATTTAATATTTGTAAATTTTGAATAAATTCCTGATTTTTAATACTGGTGTCAAAAGATATATTCTTATAATTGCTTACAATTTCTCTTAAATTACTAAGTCCAAGGCCCCTATTTATTCCTTTTGTTGAAAATCCTTTTTCGAACATCTTATAAATAGGTGGATTCTCTTTCAAGCAAGAATTTATAATCAAAATTATGATAGAATTTTGATTATTTATGATACCGAGCTTAAGACTAGGGGCTTTACATAGCACCGCTGCCTCAATTGCATTATCTAAAAGTATTCCCATAGATCTGCATAAATCTATAATATCCATATTTATAAATTCAATAAACTCCATGATGTCAATAAATACATCTATACCTAATTCCTGTGCTCGAATGACTTTTGATGATAATAAACCTTTTAATTCGATAATCTTAATATTTTGAAGCTTATCAAGCTTAAAATTTTTCCTTGAAATATTATCATTTAAGAGTAATATTTTTGTATTAAAGAATTTATCTAATCCTTCTAAATCCTTTTGTTCAATATATCCTGTCATGGAAGATAGTATATTTATATAATCATGCCTAAATTTTCTCATATCATTGTACATACTCTCTAAAGTGGAGGTATACTCTTGTAATTTTTGAAATTCAATTTTTTTATTTTTAAACTCCATTTCCTTTTTTAAATCAGTATAAAAAACATATGTAATTATAATTGTAGATATAAAGTAAGATAAAAATAATATACTATCCAAACAAACTATTAGATTATCTATATGTGAAAATTTCATCATCATTGCACTGATATAAAATATTAAGCATGTTAGTACAATGTGTGTAAAGAGTACTACAGCAAATTTGTTTTTAAAATTCACTATTTCCAAATCAAATTTTAATTTTTTTAAGATATAAGCAACAAGAGAACTAATTAAAAAAGCAATAAAAAATAATACTAAATGCATGGAGATAAGTGTAATTTTATTGCTTAGAATTTTATCAATATCTTGATTCAATACTTTTATAAAAAAAGTGCCTTGTATTATATCTGATAGAATAAAAATTATAATAGAAAAAAAAATTGATATAAAATTTTTAATTATTTGTTTATCTTCCAAGAACAGTAAAATCATCATAGTTATTAAAAATAGAGGGATTGAAATCATCTCAAAATTTAAACACCCAATACCTGCTACCAAATACACAATAGCTAAATTTTTAAGAAAATTCTTCTTCTTAAATTCTATTATTTTTAAATTATAAGTGACAAGAACAAAAGTAAGTATAGATATAAATGAAGTAATTACTTTTATATTCATAATTCCTCCTATATTGTCTTTAAAATATAAATTTTGTTTAAATAAGTAAAAAAAGTAGTTTATATTATAATTTTACAATATAAACTACTTTTTTACAACAAATAGAAACAGGTGTATAAAACTTGTTTTTATTCTTCTTCTAATCTTAATAACTCTTCTGGGAACTTAGTTTCATACATTGCGCCAGCAAAACAGCATGACTCTGTAGAATATTCAGCAATTTTCACAGATAATTCTCCAAGTTGATGTAATGATGCATCAATTAAAGTTTTAATGAATGGCTTCTTTATAACGTTCATAATTTTTATATCCCCTTCCAAATAATTTATATATAATGGGAGTTATGGTTATTGACTCACACAATACTCCATAGCTAATATAAAACTTTAAATCAGAGTCATTTATACTAAATGACAGTATCATTAAAATACATGCTGAGAATAGGGCTTTCATTTTAAGTTTGCTTCTTAATTTCTTTCCAAGCAAAGGTCTTGCTTCTGTATCTGCTGGAGAATATAAATAAAGTAAAAGTATTACTTGGAAAAATATAATTAAAATTATATAATTTGTAATATTTAAAAATTTAGGTATACATGCACCAATAAAAAAGCAAAGAGAAGTTGTAATTGTACAATTTATACTACCTTTAGCATGTACACCAAAAGCATAACGTCTTATAAGCGCAAAGCTTAACATAATGATTAAAGTTCCCTTGAGTATTCCTAGAATTTCAGCCATCATAAGAATTAAAAATATTTTAGATAAATTAATAACCAATACCTCTAGTCCATACTTCATTTTTACAAAATGCAAATTATCTGTTTCAGCTTGGTTATTGATTTTTGTTGCTAATTTAAAAGCAATCTTTTCTGCCAATTTTTTTTTAATTACGTTAACTTCCATAATTGTTCCCCTCTTTTGCTTATTTAGATGAACATCAAAAATATTAGGCACAATCAAAAAAATAACAAGTCCATTTGCCAGCATATTTTCCATCATAAATGAAGCTTGACTCGTTACGCTCACTGAGTAAGCGATTCACACAAAATCATAGATTTTGGTTCTCTGCTCATCGGCAAATTGTCATAATAGACCTACTATGAGAGCAATTCGTCTCCCTACCTGATGAAAAATATTCATGGCAACTTTAGACTTGTTATTTATTTTCATGTACGTTATTTACTTTTATTTTTTAAACTGATATATTCAAAAACTAAAAGTAAAAACATTCCTCCCAATATAATTCCTTTAATAAATAGATTCATTGGAATAAATATTGTTACAATAAAAATAAATAGTTTTAATATTAGCAGCAGAATTAAATAATTTTTCATATAACTATCTCACTAATTCTTAATTAAATATTTAATATTATTATAATATACTAATATTAAATTCTTTCCAAATTCTAATAAATGACTTTATTTAAGTAATAAACGTATGTGTGGTACAGGAACTATTTGTATAAAGAATGGAAATAACTTAGAAATATGTTACTTTTGATACATGTAACATAATAGTTAAAGTCTATATATTTACTTTGTATTTCTATTTTTACTATTATCTCTTGTCATAGATTATCTCTCCTTATTGTATCTCTTACGATAATAACATTTGAGTCTAAAATACATTCTCTAACAGAACAAGGCTACATTCTTCTATTAATTACCTGACTCTAGATAAATGTAAATTATTAGCCAGAAGTGTAGCATAAAAAAGTTTGACTTTTTATGTTCAAAATATTGACATAAGACCAAATACCAAATGAACCACATGAGATTTATTTAAAAACTTAAATCTCATGTGGTTCATGCTTGAACAATCTTACAACTGAATAAAATAAAAAACTTCAATAAACTTTATTTTTACAGCTCTGTACTTTAAAAGCTTAGAACCATGTAATAAATGAACGGAATCCTCTGTATTGAGCTGCAACATTTGCTAAATCATTATATAATTTTAAAACTGATTCTGGAGCTTTAAAATTATGATATCGCACATATGTTGTTATATCATTGGTCAATTTTGTACAAACTAATCTGTACTCTTCTCCATTTTCTAATTTATCTTTATATGATGTTAAAATATGAGTTAATTCTTGATTATTTTTAACTTTCGGATCATCTAATGTTTTTTGTAATTCGTTTATTAAATTATAATATTTTTTATTCATTTTATTATAACCTTTCTAGGTAAATTATTTTTATCTATGAGCCCAAAGTCCATTTTGTATCGAACCATTTACAACAATTTGACCAATTACTGCCTTTGCTTCTTTCCAGTCAACAGTTCATGTTCCAGTCTCACCATCACAAGAAACACCGTTTACATATTTGGTAACTTTTCCTCCAGAAACTTGTTGTAATTCTTTAACATTTAATTCTTTAAATTTTTTCATAAAAATACCTATCGTAGTTAATTTTAATATTTATGTAAAGTATTACCACAATGCAATAATACTATAAAATTACGCAAAATTCAACAAAAAAATTCCAAGATTTAAACTAGTTTTATCACTATTATAATCTGTTATCTTTTATTATATAGATTTATTTACATCATCTAATTTACTTTTTATATCTAACGCTGACTTATTTTTATATTTAGCTAAATCAGCTTTTGCACCTTGTAAAACTTTTTATGTAATACTAATTTGATTATCATAATCATTAATTAATTTCTTTTTTACTAAATCTACTTTTGTAATAAAATATATAAGTACTATATTAATAATACTCGTTTCATTATATTTTTTAAATTCATTATATGACTACGAAAAAGAAAGCTAAAACATTATGAGATATATTATATATGATTGATTTGGAAAGATAATATAAGTAATTGTTTAATACAAGAATAATTACTTATATTATTTTAAGTTTAAAGAAAAAAGTAATTAGTATATAATGATTTTAGGCACATGAAATAAAATAACAAGTCCAAAACTTACATGAATATTTTTCATCAGGCAAGGAGACAAAGTAGTATCATAAAGAGAGTTTAACACACACTTTATTATGACAGGAAGTTATTTAGGAAGAGTTGTAATGCAAAAGGAAAAATAGATTTTGCTGTTTATTTTAAAGGATTAACAGAAGGTGGAATTGCGAATAAAATATATACAATTCCTATATACTTATTACCTAGATTTAATTTTGAAGAATTAAAAAAGTAACTAAATGAAAGATATTATATCCTGGATCTAATATGATTATTAATGAGATGTATTATTGAGTTATATTTTTTAATGTTGCAAACATTAGTGGAGGATAATATTATGAGCAATAAAAATCTTAATAATAAAGAAAGTCTAAATAACAAGCTTGTTAATATAATTGTTTCTATCTTATCTATTGTAATAATATGTGCGGGTATAATTTGTGTTATTGAATGGAGAAAAAGAAATGATTTGATTTTTATTATAGTTGGATTCATTAATATTTTAGGTATTTTATTTAACATATACCTTTTTTCCAGATTAAAATCAAAAAAGTAGGGAATTATATTTAGGGGATGTAGTTATATTTGCATTTACACAAATCTAAATACATTCCCATAAGTAATTAACAAATAAAAATACCTGGATTAATCCAGGTATTTTTATTTAGCCTTCAGCAATAATTTCATCATCTGAAGATTTAAGTAATTCATTTTTTATATATTTAAATATAGCATTTTTTCTTTTTATAACTTGAAAATAGTTTAATCCTTTTTTTAAGGCATATTCTTTAAAAGAAAATCCATTGTAATAAACTAAGAAAATAAGCTCTAAATCCTTTGGATCTAATTTTGATATGATTGATTGAACTTCTAGAGCTTTTTCTTTTTTTATAAAATCATCTTCTAAATTAATGTTACTTTCAAATAATTCTGTAAAGTCATTCATTGAATTACATTCTTTAATTGGTGCATTAATACTTAAAGTATTTTTATGCTTTTTATTATTTCTAGCAGTACATCTCATGCAGTTTTTAATTGAAGCATAGACATAGCTACAAAATGAGTTTGATCCATTTTTATATTTATCTACTGCATTAATTAATGCAATGTATCCAATTTGCACTAAATCAAAGGTATCATAATTTTTTATATTAAAACTTTTAGCTGTTTTAAATATAAATGGTTTAAACTGAATCATAAGTTTTAATAGAGCTTCATCATCTCCCTTTTTAGCTTCTATAACTAAATTTTCAATTTCTTTAAAATTCATAAAAACCCCATCCTTTTCTAAATCTTATAAAGGCATTTTTAAAGTAAATAACTAAAGTTAATTCTTCTTATCTTTTTTATACTAAATGTTTTAGTAACTGCAGTATTAATAGCTATGACTTCCTTGTCTAGCTTAAAAAATTTTATGAATCTTTAATTAGTGATTAACTTTACACGCCTAATAATAAATATGCACGAAAAGGAAATAATGATTGCTTGTACTTATTAATATGATATAGTATAATTATACCATAAAATGTAAACGAATAGGAAATGAAAGCTTGTGAAATAAAGAGTTGTAATAATTTTTATTGTTATGACTCTTTATTTATGCATATGAAAATAAATAACAAGTAAAAGATGCTATTTATTTATTTGAATGTGCCTTATGACTAGGATAGGTAAGTTGGGAATTTAAGTGTTAAAATTATCATATGAAACTAAAGTGAATTTAGTAAAAAAGTATAGTTCTTTTGCTTACCTTCAATGAAAATTGAAATATTATAAATTTATTATCCTAAACTAAAAAGATTAATTATATGTTACTCTTTTAGCCATTAGAATGTCTGGTTTTCCAAAACCATTTGAATCTGGTATTACACCAACTATTTTATATCCAAGTTTTAAACAGAATTCATAAGTATTATGGTTTAAATTTTTTATATTTTCTATTTGCTTAAAAATGTCTGTATATATATCTTTTCCACTTAGACTTGTGCTATTACCCTCATCTTGTGTACCTAAAATAATTGTGATTCCTCCTCTTAAAGCAACTAACTTTTCTAATTCACCAATAAGCAATTTTCCAATGCCATTTCCTTGATTTTCTTTACGTATTACTAAAGGTTGGATTTCCCAAACATGTGCATTGTATTCTTCAACACCACAAATCCATCCTAATACATTATTATTTTCATCTACTGCAATTATACTAATTTTACGTTCATCTATAGAATTAAATACTGCTTTCTTTGCAATTTCAATATTATAAAAGTCTTTAAAATTAGTTTTAAGTAGCATTGCGCATTGTTTTATGTAATTTTTATTTTTTGATAATAATGGAATAATTTTCATGATAAGTTAACATTCCTTTCAAAATATTTTAGAACATACAAAATAAAAGTTAAAACTAGTTTAAGTTTTATCTTCTAATATTACCAAGTATTAATTCGTCAATAAATTGAAAATTCCTCCATAAATAAATATATTTTTATAATTTGTATTTTTATTATAAAAATATATAATTATGTATTATTATATATTTACAAATTAAACCATTTGGATTAATATATAACAGTAGAAATGTTGCAACATTTTAATAATAATTTATTTAGGAGAATCATTATGAAATTAAAATTTTTGAGTCTATTTTTAGCATCAAGTATGTGTTTTACAGCTTTAACTAGTACAGCATTTGCGGCAGATATTAAATCTAGTAATTCTTTTGTTAAAGAATTACAAAGCCAATTAGAAAACAACGAAACAAGCTGTGATTACTTAAATCAAATGAATGAAAATATAGAAAAAAGTAATATTTCTACCCATAATAATAGGAGAAAAAGATCATTAGGTAATCCTTTTAATATGATTATAAGAGCAACTCAAACAATGAAAACAGAACAACTAAAAATGAATAAAATTTTAAATGAAATAAATATGAAGAAACAATATCAAACTGTTAGTACTATAACTACTCAAAAGCCTAAATTAACAGTATTTGGTGTTTATTCTTATATCGAACATGGAACTGTTCATAAAGATTATAATGAAACTATTCATAGGAGTAATTTACCACTAAGTATACTTACTTACCAAGAAGGTTATGGAGAGATAACAGGAGTATCAATAGATGGAGTTGCAATAAAATCAGCTCTAGTAGCCAAGGGACAAATAGATGAAAATCAACCTATTGATGATGTTTGTGCACAAGTTATAACTTTAGATGAATCACTAATAAGTAATTTAAGTGATGGCTCACATTCTATTGAAGTAAGTTGTACAGGCAAAAACAAAAATATTACAGATAATTTAACATTTATTCTAGCAGATTGATATAATAATAATTTTTAAAAGTATGGGAAGGGTTAGCACCAATAAACCATACTTTTTTTTGTTTAATCAAATATAAAAATAGAGTATGTTTTATTTACTAAAATTGAATAGTGTGATATTTATAATTTATGTTATAATTAGCTAAAATATAAATTGAAATTTAAAATATAAAACAGTTTAGAATAATTAGAAAATAACTTTAATTCTTAATGAAAAGAGTATTTAAAGATGAATTGTTTAATTAAAATATGCTCAATGTTTTTTTAGAAAGGAGTAGTGTTTATGAAATGGGAAGATGTTAGAAGAACATATCCGAATACCTTTGTGAAGCTTCAAATATTAGCTTCGCATTTAGAAGGAACTAATAAAATTATAGATGATATGGCAGTTATTAAAGCTATAAATGATAATAAAATCGCAACAAAAGAGCTTATGAATTGTAGTGAGGGAACAGTAGTTTATCATACAGCTAACGAAAATATAACTATTGAAGTGAAAAATATTAGAGCTTATAGAGGTAGAATATAATGAAACTAGATTATAAAGAAGGACTATTATTTGCATCTATAGAAATAACATATAAAGGCCAGTCAAAGACAATTAATAATGTAGTTATTGATACAGGTGCATCAGGCTCTATTATTTCACCTGATTGTGTAGATGATATTGGAGTATATGCAGAAATGAATGATCGAATAATGGAGTATTATGGTGTTGGAGGAAGTACTCACAGTGCTTTTGTAAAAAATATAGATGAAATTAGAGTCGGAAGTAAAAGCATTAGTAATATAGATATAGATTTTGGATTGATAGACAATAGTGGAGAAATAAATGGATTAATAGGATTAGATGTTCTTGTTAATCTTGAAGCTATAATAAATTTAGAAAAATTAACAATAGAAATTTAAATTGTTGTAATTTGTTACAGGTTTGTTTTGACAAAATGATTTATAAAAATTTAATACTAAAAAATATCGCAAATCTATTTTTAGCTATGAATAGATCTGCGATATTTTTTTTAGAAAGTCTTTAAGACTTTCTGAAAAAACTTTCCACTTTTAATTTCATTATGATATTTATTAAAACCTGAAAATAGGGAATTTTCTATATTGTAATGATAAAAGGTTACTAGTTATAAGAATAGAATAAGTTAAAGATAAAGAAGGGGTTAAAAGTTTGTATAATATTAAAAAATATTGTATTATATAACTAATAAAAATCCAAATAAATCCATATAAAAAAACAAGCCCCCCTAAAGTGTACATAGCCTGAGAAACTTAAACACTATAGGGAGTACTCAATAAATTTTTATAATTTTATATAAGGAATTGTACAATATGCGACATATTAAGTCAATAATTGAGTTAAATATATGCTTGTAAATGTTTATTTTAATAGCCATTTATAAGCTTTTTTTTGTTTTTTATTATGGCATAAGAAACAAAGGGGGAAACAAATTGCTTGGGGCAATTAGAAAATTGACAGAAAATATAGAAGATACTATTGAGCCTAAGTATAAAGAAGTAGCTGTAAAAAATATTTCTATGTTACATAATAATGATGGATTTATTACTATAGCTGCTAAAAAAGGAAAGGATGATAGATATTTTAAAGGGCAGAGCTAAAAAGGAGGAGATTTAAATGGAAACAATTTTACAGGTGAAAAATTTAAGTAAAAAATACAAAAATAAAGAAGTATTAAAAAATATAAATATGAATGTATTTAAGGGAGATATATATGGCTTTATAGGACCTAATGGTGCTGGAAAGACTACAACTATAAAAACAATCTTAGGTTTATTAAAACCATCTAATGGAGAGGTCTATGTAGAAGGAAAAAATGTTGTAAATGATAAGAATATTGGAGCAAATATTGGAGCAATGATAGATTATCCAAGCTTTTATGGAAACTTATCTGGATATAAGAATTTAATGTTGTATGCAAATGTTTTGAACTTGAGTAAAAAAAGAGTAGACGAAGTTCTGGAAATAGTTAAACTATCTCATGCAAAAGATAAAAAGGTTAGCAATTATTCAATGGGAATGAAACAGAGATTGGCAGTAGCAAGAGCCTTTTTAACAAACCCTAAAATTGTTATATTGGACGAACCCACAAATGGATTAGATCCAGAAGGTGTCAAGGAAATGAGAGAATTAATAAAGGAATTAGCTAAGGTTAACAATACTACTTTTATATATTGTTCACATATTTTAAATGAAGTACAAAATTTATGTAACAGAGTAGCTATTATAAATAAAGGAAATATTCTTGTTGAGGATGAGATTTCAAATTTATTAAATAGCAATAGTGAGTCTTATGAAATAATAACTGAGGAAAAAACCAAAGTAAAAGAAATATTGGATGATGTAGCATTAAAGATAATAGATATAGATAATGGTGTAAAAATTGAAATTAATGAAGGAGATTTTAACTTAGTTAATAGCTTAATAGTGAAAAATAACATTAATATTACTACTATTTCAAAAAATAAAAATTCATTAGAAAATTATTTTTTAAACAAGATAGGGGTATAACATGATTAAAAATGAGTTGATAAAATTTTTCACACCGCTAAAGGCTATTGTATATTTGGGTTTCTTGGCAATATTCACAATAATACCGTCTGTACTATTTCAAGATAATATTATAACAGATCCATATGACTTTATTTGTGGAAACATGAACGATGAATTAATACTTGTAATTCCAATTATGTTAGCAACAGTAGTTTCAGATGTTTTCACATATGATTATGAATTAGGCTGTATGAAGTTTTTTATGATTTATAAAAAAAGAGAGAAAGTTTTTGTATCTAAACTTGTTGCCTTGATAATAATATCAGCTATTTTGATTATTGCTTCATTTATGATACTATCTATTGTTTATATTATTCAAAATCCACAAATGGTAAGTGATTTATGTAATCAAGTGCCTTCGATATCTAAAAAAATGTTGTTGTTCATATTAGCAGTAATGCCAATTATATTCATATACTGTTCAATTTCTATAATTTGTAAAAATAGTATGATTATTTCATTGTTAATATTCCTATTAGTAATGATGTCAGATTTATTTGTTAAATATATTGCAGACATAACTCCTACAAGATTTTTTAGAGTTTTTTTAACTAAAGGTACTGCAATAGACAATACTTCAATAATTCTATTCATATCATATTTAGCAATATTCTTATTATTGAACTTAAAAATTTTTTCTAAAAAGGAGATGCTACATTGATAATTAAATTTTTAAAAAATGAACTTATTAAAATGACACATTCAAAGAGAAATTATGTATTAATAGGCTGCTTAATATTTATGATTTTATCTATAGTCTATATAACATTTATGAATCAAAAAAACATAATAAACAATATGCCTCAAATTCAAAACCTTAGCGAAGAACGTAAGCAAGATATTCTAAATATGAATACTGCTGCATATTTAAGATTATTTGCTACAGAATTCGTATTCAGACCAATAGTACCTTATTTCATATTCTTTATGGTTGTATTTTCAGTTGAACTTTTTGGAACTGATCTATTTAGCGGAAATATGAAGTTTTTTATGAATATAGACAAAAAGGGCATCAATATTTTTATTGCAAAGGTACTAAGTTTATTTGTTTATGCACTATTTATAGTAGCTCTTA
This sequence comes from Clostridium taeniosporum, assembly GCF_001735765.2. Lineage (NCBI taxonomy): Bacteria > Bacillati > Bacillota > Clostridia > Eubacteriales > Clostridiaceae > Clostridium > Clostridium taeniosporum. Next base: position 21,814 of record NZ_CP017255.2, on the reverse strand, counting down.
ACATAATTTTAGGATTTGTGCTTAGCTCATTATTTTTTAGTGTCAGCTTTAATGGACTGTTTAGAATTATAATTATTTATTTATCTTCTATTATTCCAGTTGTTACATTTTCGCTGATTATAGGATTAATATCCATGTATATACAAAATAAAAAAGTTAGTTTAGTAATAGGAATTTCAAGTTCAATTCTTTTAACTGTGGTAGATAGAATTACAAATACTAGAAACTTTTCACCAATTGGAATCCTGGGGATCATGGATAATATAAGACCACTTAATATACATTTAAGTCAGTTGTGTATCTCTAATATGGTATCAATAATTTACTTAATTGTATTCTATTTCATAGGGGTATATATATTCAAAAATAGAGAATTTAATTATTAAACATAAATAATATATTTACGTTAAAGGGGGCCCTGGGTGGTAAGATAGTTGTCGTAGAGAGTAATTAATGTTATTCTCGTAAGAGATACAATAAGGAGAGATAATCTATGACAAGAGATAATAGTAAAAATAGAAAATATACAAAAGAAGAAAAAGAGAAGCTAAGGAACTTGAAAAAGACCTTAGAAGAAAAGAAAAAGCTTTAGCTGAAACAGCAGCATTACTAGTTCTTAGAAAAAAGTTAGATGCGATTTTCGGGGAAAACGAGGAAGATTAATCAGCATTGAAGATCGCAGAATTATTGTAGAGCTGATAAAAGAAGCTAATGAAAATGGAGCTAGGTTAATACCAGCTTGTGATGTTGTTGGTATAAGCAAAAGAACTTTTGAAAGATGGTGCAAGCACGGCTCGGTGAAAGAAGATAAAAGAAAAACATGTATAAGACCAGTGCCTAAAAATAAGCTTTCTAAGGAAGAATATCAAAGTGTCTTAAATACTGTAAGCAGACCAGAATTTGCAGATTTACCACCATATTCACATGATTTGAATTCACAAGAAAATCTATGGAATAGATTAGATTAAAAAATTGCATTTTTAGTAATAAAGGACGAGTAAATATAACAGAGCTTCTTAATGATATAATTACTATTTATGATAAATTAAATAAAAATAGATGTATTGAAAAATCAGTTACTTATGATAAAGATTACCATGAATAAGTAAAGCTTTGACTATTTTTATCTATAATATAAGTGAGATTGAAAGTTATATATAATTGCATAATTGGATTTTGTGGTATAGTGTGGTTATAAGACATGCTTATAAGTTAGCTGAATGAATAAATCTCATAAAATTCAGTTTTATGAGATGAATGAAAGGATTAATAATAGATGCATAAATTATTTAATGACAAAGAATTTTTTTCAAGCATGTTTAAAATTTCAACGCCTATCGTTATTCAAACATTGGTTTCATCTTCACTTAATGTTGTTGACACACTGATGATTGGACAATTAGGTTCTACTGCTATTGCTTCAGTAGGATTAGCAAATCAAGTATTCTTTTTACTATCGTTACTTTTAAATGGAATTAGTGGAGGTGCTGCGATTTTTACTTCTCAGTTTTTTGGCAAGAAAGATACAAAAAATATTAAAATAGTTTTTGGATTTTGCTTAGATATATGTTTATTAGTAGGAGTACTATTTTCTATACTAGCCATATTAATTCCTAAAACTATTCTTAAGTTCTATTCACAGGATTTATCTGTTATTAATTTTGGAAGCGAATATTTAAGAATAATGGGTTTTAGTTATATTGTTACTTCAATCACTTTTCCTTATTCAGCTATTTTAAGAAGTATTAGAAATGTAAAAGCACCTCTTTTTGTAAGTGGTTTTGCTTTAGGCTTAAATACATTTTTAAACTATGGATTAATATTTGGAAATTGGGGTCTACCTATTATGGAGGCAAAAGGAGCAGCTGTAGCAACATGTATCTCAAGATATGTTGAGTGTATTATTTTATTATTGTATGTTTATATTAGCAAGTCTCTTCTTGCAGTTAGAATAAAAGAATTTTTTATGTGTAATTTAGAAATATTAAAAGAATATCTTAAAACTACATTACCACTTATCTGTAATGTAGTTTTATGGTCATTTGGAATAACTACATATAATATAATTTATGCTAGGATAGGAACAGAATCAATTGCTGCTGTTAATATTGCATCTACGGTAGAAGGATTGGCATTTGTTGTATTTATAGGTATATCCAGTGCTTGTAATATTATGATTGGAAATAAAATAGGAAGTAATGAAGAAGTTTTAGCTTTTAATTATGGAAAGCGATATATTGTTTTAGGAATATTGGGAGCCATTATAATGGGAGTATTTTTATTACTTGGATCTAATACTATTTTATCTTTTTATAAAGTTTCAAAAATAACATATGAATATGCTCACAATATTTTAATAATAATGAGTTGTGTTCTAGGTATAAAGGTATTAAATATAATACTTGTTCAAGGTATTTTAAGAGGAGGTGGAGATACAAGATATACCTTCTTGCAAAGTTTTATTGCAATGTGGATTTTTGGTGTCCCTTTAACATATATCGGAGCATTTGTATGTCATCTTCCTGTTTATTTTGTTATGCTTTTTGGTATTAGTGAAGAAATTGTTAAACTTGTTAGTGGATCAAGTAGATTTCTTTCAAGAAAATGGATACACAATTTAGTTGAAAATATTTAATGAATCTTAATGCCCAAAGTAGTTATAGAGATATACTTAAAATTTGGAATTAAGTATTATTAAGTAAATAATTTATTTTTCTCCACAATTGTTGATTAATCACTTTTTACTTCAATCTATTAACTTATTTTTCATATTATTAAAAATAAGTTAATAGGTGACTATTCAGCTGTTAAATAAATTTAAAATATATGATACCATTATTTTTTTAAAAGGGGTAGCGTCAGCAAAATGCGGATTTACAACGCTAAGCAGTTTCTGACGCTATAATTAAGGTTTTTAACAACGCTAAGTAATATTTAGAGGTTTTAATCCATTAGATAAGTTGTCATCTGTATATTTAAATTTATACTCCCAGTTTAGAGTCTGTTTGGTTTAGACTCTTATTTTTTTGCAATTAAGTTATATTTTTAGTTAAGATGGTTAATTTATTACATTTTTTATTTATGGAATTTAGATTCTAATTTACTAATCCAATAAATAAGTAAATTTACAATAATATTAGCATAAAATATACATTTTAGGGAATGAAAAGAATGATTTTGGATAAACATGGGATAAAAATATAAATTATTTCCGTTTATTCCTGATTTTTTATGTTTCAAGGAATATGATTTTTAAAGTAAATATTAATGATGAACTAAAGATAAAGAAGGGGTTAAAAGTTTGTATAATATTAAAGAATATTGTATTATATAACTAATAAAAAGCCAAATAAAGCCAAATAAATCCATATAAAAAACAAGCCCCCTAAAGTGTACATAGCCTGAGAAACTTAAACACTATAGGGAGTACTCAATAATTTTTTATGATTTTATATAAAGAATTATACAATATGCGACATATTAAGTCAATAATTGAGTTAAATATATGCTTGTAAATGTTTGTTTTAATAGCCATTTATAAGCTTTTTTTGTTTTTTATTATGGCATAAGAAACAAAGGGGGAAACAACTTGCTTGGGGCAATTAGAAAATTGACAGAAAATATAGAAGATACTATTGAACCTAAGTATAAAGAAGTAGCTGTAAAAAATATTTCTATGTTACATAATAATGATGATGGATTTATTACTATAGCTGCTAAAAAAGGGAAGGAATATATTCAGTATCATTATAAAGTTGATGATTTAACTTATAACATAGGAAAGGCTATAAGTCTTAATGCAAATATATATATGACACCAAATTCTTTTTTTATTCCTAAAAGAAAGATTGAAAATATAAGAAAATTAAATGCATTATACATAGATATAGATTATTATAACATTGAAAATTTAAAGACATATGATCATGAAAAAGTACTTGTAATTTTAGAAAACGATTATTTTGGACATGATGTTCCTGAACCAAGTTTTGCTGTATTTACTGGACAGGGATTAGCAGTATATTGGCTTATTGAACCAGTACCAATAAAAGTACTTCCACTTTGGAATGCAATTCAAAAACATTTTTTGGGCAAGCTTAAGAATATGGGGGCAGATTCAAAGAGCATTGATTCAGCTAGAATAATGAGACTTGCAGGTAGTATTAATCATAAAACAGGAGAAAGAGCTCTGCTTTATATGTATGATGAAAATTTAATTTATACATTAAAAGATATACAAGAGAATTATTTACCTAAATTAACTCCATATGTTAAGAATCCTGCATATAAGGGGAGAGGTAGAAAAGCTAAGATAGTAAATTTTTATACTTTATATTCTCTACATTATGCAAGGCTTAATGATATATTAAAGCTACTTGAGATTAGAGATGGATACTGTAGAAACAATGATGGAATACTTATTGAAACTGGACAGAGAGAATTTATGTGTTTCTTATATAGGTATTGGAACTGCTGTTATTCTAATGATATTAAACAAGCTTTAGAAAATACTTTAGAGTTTAATCAAGGATTTAAAAAACCATTAGACAGTAAAGAAGTAGAAAAAATAACTATTCAAGCAGAAAAAGCTTATGAAGAGTGGATATTAGATAGTCCAAGCGGAGTTTATAAGCGTGGTGGCTATAATTATAAAAATGAAACATTAATAGAAAAATTAAACATTACAGAAGATGAAATGAAATTAATGACAACAATTATAGGATCAAGTGAAAAACTTAGAAGAAAAAATAATAAAAGAAAAATAGATAGAAGAAATGAAGATGGATTAACTAAAAGAGAGCAACAAAAAAGAGAAACAATAAGATTAATACAAGAATTAAAAAATCAAGGGTTAAGTCAAAGTAAGGTTTCAAAGGAGTTAGGAAAAGGTATTAGAACAATAAAAAGATATTGGAATGTATAAATTTTTACTGGTGCCATGAAATGGTCCCTTATATTAATGGGGCGTTAGCCTGTTTCCTTTTTTTTCTGCGGGGAAGGGTTGTATAATATAAAAATCATACTAAATATAAGGAAGACAAAACACGTTCTGATATTAATGGAGAGTAGATTGTTTATATTTAAATGTATTCGCATTAATATGGTATTTTATTATTAAGATAAGCATTACCTGATAATGGTTTAAAAAAGAAAGCTATTACAAAAAGTGAAATGGAATTTATAAAAATAGACAGTTAAAAAGACTATTTTTATAGGTTCCATTTTATTTATTTAAATATAAATAAAGTAAATATATCCATAAATTATACGATAGTAATAAATATGGTTGTAATAATATGAAAATAATAGTTTTTATGTAAAATAAAACTCAATACTTATTAAAAAAGTAAAATATAAAGTGATTTTTATATACATATTTGAAAGAGAGGAAACTATGGATCAAAGAGTAGATGAGAAGATATTAGATTTTATAAATGAAGCAGAAAAAAGAGAGGCAAAAAATCATGTAAGAACTCTAAAAATAGAAGCTTTAAATAAAACATCTTTAATAGATATAAGAAAAACCAATGGTTCATTCCAAAATTTTAATATTACTTATGGTGATATTTTTAATCCAAAAAATAGTAAATATAGTGATGTTGCAATTGAAGATAATGTTACCGATAAAACTAAAATAGGTAATACATTATTTCAATATAAAGAAACAGATTGGAACTTTTTAAAGAGAATAGCAAGTGATTTAAATTCAGAATTATACTATGATATAATAAATTTGAATAATATGTTTTATTTTGGAATACTCCATGAACATAGCTATGAATTAAAGGCTAATATGGATTATGAATCTTTTAAAGATAAAACTTATGCTCCTTTTTAAGAAGGGGGAGTATAAAATGGACTTTAGTATTGGAAATTTAATAAGTGGTGCTGTGGGAGCAATTGCAAATGTAGCAACGGCTGTAGTTAATACAGTAAACTCTGCAATATCAGGAATTTCTGGAATGTTTTCATCAGTTGCCGGAGCGGTTGGACCTGCTCTTTCTGGGGCTATGGCTGCACTTGGAGTTGTAGATGTTAACGAAGATGGAGAACTTGACATTGATGATGCTGAGGAGTTTTTAGAGGAGAAGTTTAAATTATTGGTTGGAGCTTCTATCGTAAGATTTGGTTCAGGTTTACCAAACACAAAAAGTAATTGTGATGATTCATATGAAAATATTAAAGAAGTTAATCTAAATTTAGAAAAGAGATATATTTTAGAAAAAACATATGTTCCTCCTAAAAAAACATATATTTCTGGAGAAACATATATAACAAAAAAAACTACAGGTCTTGAACCAATACCAGAATATATGAATGATAATATAAATCTTCACAAATTACCTGGAGAATATAAACTTGAATATTTAGTTAAAGGCGTTTATGATAGGTTTTCGTTACCATTTAAGGAACATATGACTTTTGTTGCTAACTGTTATGGTTTGACTCCAGAATATGCAGAACTTTATGGAGATTTTTCAGTAGGAATGTTGGCTGAAACGGGATTAACAGTATCAATCACTGGTATTAAATCTGCTAAAAACGTAATATCGGGTAATTTTAATTCTGAGAGTGAATTTATTGCTGGAAGTGGTATTGGAAATTTAGGTAAAGGGGAGACTGGTGCTGGATTATCCAGTACTAGAAGTATAGATAGTAAAGTTCTTAAAGAATTAAAAAAAATGGGACTTGATAAAAAGTTTAATAATGCTATGAATAAAGGTTTAGCTCCTAGAAGAGAGGGGACTTCTGGTATAATAAAGTTAACAGAAAATGAAATTGTAAATAAAGGAGGATATGAATATGTCTACAAGATTAAAGTACCTAAAGCTGGTGGACATACAAGAGTATATGGACGTATTAATGAAAGCGGTGAACTAATATTTGATTTGATACTAAAAAAGTGAGGTGAAGGATACAAATGAACTTAAAAAAAGTTGAAGCATTATTTAATGAACTTTTTGATTTTGATAATTTGCTAAAAGATGCAACCCAATATATTGAAAAAATATTATTAGAAAGTGATACTAATTTTTTGGCTGAAGATGTTACAGATGAAACTCATTCATTCAAAGAATTAAAAGTAGAATATAATAGGACACATTTATTAATAAATAATTTAGGAAGCATGCCTTCTTTTAGATTAGAATTTTATTTGTATGAATATGGAGATGAACTTCCTAAGTATACCTATGAGATAGAGTATAATTCTTCAGGAGAGTTTTTAGATGAATATTTTTTAGAATATTAATCACTGTAACTTTTATATAAGATATAAGTTAAATAAAAATAAGAGTTAATAAAACTTCATTTAAACATAGACGAAAATCAAAGTGAAGAAGAAGCTTTTTGGTTTAGATATGCACCACCATCAGTAAACATAATGTATTCAATGCCTATAGTTGGAGAAAGGGCAAGGCTTTATTTTCCAAAGGAAAATAGAGGAGAACCAATTGTTACAGGTTGCATAAGAAAAAATGGACATACTTGTAAAGGTACATCAGATACAACAAATAGATACTTTGCTTCAGAGCATGGAAGTGAAATAGCAATGCTTCCAGGAGCTTTAAATATAAAAGGTGGAAGTAAAGACCCATTAAGTATAAATTTTGAAGATGAAACAGGGGTAACTCTTACAAGTCTAACTGGATTAAAACTAAATGTAGGTGGAGAAATAATAATATGTATATTAAATATGATGAATTTGAATTATTAGAGTTGTTTTGTAATGAACCTGTTAGTATTGGGGATTTAGAAACTGGTGAACTTATTTATTCTTTAAAGGACAATAAGGGATTTGAAATAGTTATGTTTATGGATATATATAGAAAAAAATGTGAAATAACAATAACTTATCAACAATTAACAGTTTTTACTTGTAATATTGAAAATATAGAAAGCATTAATAAAGTAAATGATGAAATGGTGATAAATAACAAAGAAAGAAGCATAATAAAAGTTAAATTTAAAAACCAAATTGGAGTTGAGTTATTGTAAAAAATTAAAAATAATCTCCTAAAGATCCTTTATCAAAAGAACACTGGTTAAATAGTGTGGGGACAGTATCCGCTATTTTGGGATTTAAGGGAACTAAAAGTACTGTACCTCTAAAAGGCGGATTTGGAGTACCAGAAGAATTTGGGATTATAAATAAGGAGTATGTACAATGTTACTTAAAATTAATGAATTAGAAGATGCCGAGATTAAATATGATTGGAAAACTCTCTATGTGGCTCTATATTTAAATTTTATTGATACTTCAGCGTTAGCTAATTACTCTGTTAAAGAAATGTCTAATGAATCCTATATAGACAATGAATTTATTAATGAACTAACTTGGGGTGAAGGAGAATTCTCAAAAGAAGAACTGTTGTCGAAAATGCCCATTAAGCTAGGTTTTGAAGAAATAGAGAAAGGTACAATTAGTTGGAATGATGAGTTAAGAAAGCTAAGATATTGTTTGCTTAGGGTTGTAAGAAATACAATAAACAATAATAAAGAACTATTAAGTAAAGTATCCGAAGTTTATGCTGATGTTGGGTATCCTGTTGAGATGGAAGAGTTCATACCATATATGCCACCAAAAGGAGGCTATGACCCAACAAAGTATTCGGTAGAGGAGAATAACTTACGTATGATTATGTTGCTTGATAAATTTTTAGAAGAAGAAAAAAATGCTTTAGTAAATCTTGCTTCATAAAATGTATTAAACTCACTGCATAATATTATTGTGTATCTTTTTTTATTCTTTAGAAAATTATATTTTTTAAAATCTGTGAATAATTTAGATTATATTTTTGCTTAAAGGTTAAGAAATAAAATCTAAAGAATGAAAAATAATCATAATATTAATAATCTAGATCCAACAATAAATTTTATTTTAGAAGTAGTTGGGTAATGTTATAATATCATTAATTAATTAACTAAAATAATGAAAAAATAACAAATTAACCAATATTTCTAATTTCATATTGGTTAATTACTAAATTGATTGGAGGACTAGCATTTGTATAAATGTATATTATTTGATATTGATGGAACTATTATTGATACAGAAAAAGCTGTAATTAATTCACTACAAAAGTTATTAAAACTGGAAAAAGGTACAACATATCCAGCAGATGAATTATCCTTTGCTTTAGGCATTCCTGGATTTGTTGCATTGGAAAAGCTTAATATTTTGGATATTGATAATGCAACAAAAAAATGGAATGAATATTTAAAAGAATTTTATAGTGATATAAAAGTTTTTAATGGTTTAAAGGAAGTTATTGAAAAACTTTATGAGTCAAATGTAAAAATGGGTATAGTAACTTCTAAAACAAAACAGGAATTAATTGATGATTTTTATCCATTTGGGCTTAATAATTACTTTGATTATATTGTTTGTGCTGATGATACAGTACAACATAAACCAGAAGCAGAACCTATTTTAAAGTGCTTAGAGCTTACAAAAACAATTCCTTCTGAAACAATTTATATAGGTGACAGTATTTATGATATGCAATGTGCTAAAAATGCTGGAATTGATTGTGCACTTGCCTTATGGGGTGCAAAAAACCAAGATCTAAATGCTACAATAAAATTGAATAATCCAAAAGAAATATTAAATATTATAAAAATTTAAATGTAATTTGATTTAAGGGCCATTAGTTTTCTTAAAATAAAAAATCTAAATTCATAACTAAGTTTTATATTAAACACCAAAAAAAAGTGTTCCCAAATGCCAATATATATATGGAGCAAAAAATAAAATTATATTAAGAATAATACCCCATTTCCATAATTTTTTAGGAGATATTTTTATTGAAATAATTCCGATAATAATGGCTATTGGACATATAAAAGGTGTAATCATTAATGGTAACCCTTCTAATTTTTGATAGGGTGTTATTTGAAAAAACCAATTTAGTATAAGCGCAAGAAGAATTATGGGAATGCTAATGGAAATAATACCGATTTTATTTCCTATATTTGATAATAATGATTTATTTTCCATGTAAGTTTCACCACCTGTAAGTAATTTATGTAGGGATATATATTATCTTTATTTATTAAAATAACCCTTTTTATTCAAACTGATTTTTATATTTAAAAATACAATTTATCTATGGATAAAAATATTAGTAACAGTGACTATTTGTATCAATTTTCATTAAATTGAATTAAATAGAAAATTTTAATATACTAATATAGTACTATATTGATAAAAGTTAAACAACAAAAGAACATATTATGAAAATGGAATCTAATAGAATTCGGTTAGTGGATTTTTATATGAAATATGTTAGTGATACAACGGTTTATAAATATGAAAAGTACATAAAATAATTCTTATTATAAATTTTAAAGTATAAATATATTCTACTAAAAAATAAAAAATATTAAGACAAGTTGTTGGGATACAAACAATCTACATAGTATATTCTAACAGCTTGTCTTATGCTTAATTATGTTTGATTATAAAAAATATAATTGCAACTATAATTATACCTGCATATAATATTCCAGATATAATCATTAAATTATCAAAAGTATTATTATTTATGCTACTTCTGAAGCAATTAGAAAGAATCATAATAGCTGTTACAATGATTAGTGATATACTTAAAAGAAAAATTTTATTATTTCTCATATTTAATTATAACCTTTATCCATTGTTTCTATGAAATTATAATCCACGCACAACCTCCCATTTAACATTAATACCATTACGTTTTTAACGTGGATAGTTTGCATTTGATTTTCTACTTTATTTTCCAGTCTCACTTCATTGTCCATTGTTTGAGCATTTGCTGGTGTAATATTTCCTCCTAATAATGTAGTTGTAGCAATTAATAATGCGAATGCAATATTTTTTATAAGTCTTTTTTCCATGTAAGACTATCCCCTTTCCTATATGGTATATTTTAACATTATATTAATAAAGATAGAATAATTTCTTTATTTTTTATAAAATCAATAAAATTACAATTAATAAAAATGTCATGTTATCATATTTCATACCATAACATGATTTAAAAATTAAATAATATTAATTTAGATACATGCTAAAAACTACAGTATTAAAAATAAAACATTAAATGTAGATAATAATATAAAAATCATACTAAATATAAGGAATATGAAACACATCCTTATATTAGTGGAGAGTTAGCCTATTTACTTTTTTTGGGGGAAAAAAGTTATATCAACATATTTCTTATACTTACCATAGAGTTACAGAACTAAATGAATAGCATAGAAGAAAGAATAAATAAAGGTTATAATATGAATAAAGTAGTAAAAGAATTGGGAATTAATAGAATATACATTGAGCTTTGTCTGTTTATTTTTTTAGTTTGTCGGTAGAATTTATATATTAATGAGGTGATATTATTTTATGAATTTAAAGTTAAGTAGTTTAAATGAAGAATACGCTAAACAATTATCTAATTGGCAATATAATGATATTTATTTTGTTTATAATTGTCCTAGTTGGGATAAAATGATAGAAGATAAATGGGCAATTACTGATGAGAAAAAGAGATTAAAACAATTTATAGCTGTTGTGGATTACTCAAATAATTTATGTGGATATGGAAGGTTTATTAATGATGATAATTTTATTTTGCTTGGTTTAGGATTAAAGCCATATTTATGTGGAAAAAATTTAGGTGATTTGTTAGTAAAATTGCTAGTAGACGAATGTAAGAAAAGATATGGTGACAAAGATATTATATTAGAAGTACGTTCATTTAATATACGTGCAATAAAATGTTATCTTAAAAATGGATTTAAAAAAATTAGCTTTTATAAGAAAAATACTTTATTGGGAGAAGACTATTTTTGGAGAATGCAATATAAATAATATTCAAACCCATTAATAGGGCTTGAATATTATTCTAATAATCTATATCCTTTATGAAATATAATTAGACAACTTATTGTTGAAATAAAGAATATAGATATAGATACTATTAATGATAAAAGAATATTTAATTCATATACATTTCCAAATGTATATCTTAATACATTAGTAAAATGAAAAAATGGATTTATATAGAAGATTGGATATAAAAATTTAGGCACGTATTGTAAAGAAAAAAAGCTACCACTTAAATATAATAATGGATGGAAAATATAATTTTCTATAGCACCAACACTATTCCAAAAATAGTTTACAATCTTTAATGAAGATAGCTCTATTACATAAATTTTCGATTTCATCTAAATAATGACTAACTAGTAATATAGTTTTATTCTCTTTTGAATGTAGATCTAATAATAATTGATATAAGTCTTCTTTTAATTGTAAATCAACTCCGGCAGAAGGCTCATCTAAAATAATTATTTCAGGATTATGAATAATAGATTGTGCTATTTGAAATCTTTTTTTCATACCACCTGACAATTCATTTCCATAGCATTTAGCTTTATTTTCAAGTTTAACTAATTTTAAGACTTCATCAGTTCTTTGAATAGCTTCATTTTTAGAAAGTCCATTATACATAGCATTAAATTTTAGTGTATCATATATGTTAAAAAATCTATCGAATGTATCATTTTGGAAACAAACACCGATTTTTTGTTTTGTTTCATAGGGATATTTAAAAAGTGATTTTTTATCAACTAAAATGTCTCCCAATTGTATTTTACATATCCCAGTTATGCATTTTATTAAAGTTGTTTTCCCGACTCCATTGGGACCTACTAAACCTAAAAAATCATTATTATTTATTGTTAAAGAAAAATTATTAAGTACATTTAAACTTTTATAATTCTTAGTTAAATTTTTTATTTCTAACATTTATTTATACCTCATTAAATTTTAATACTTTACATATATCCATTTGATTGAAAAATGTTAGAGCATCTTTTATAACAAGGGTTTTACTTGCATTGTATTTAGTACAAATTATAGAACTTATTTCATCTATTGTTTTTAAACCATCACATAGTTCTAAGAAATTTTTACCAATATCATTTATTTTTAATGGCTTTCCATATAAATTTAATAGAATATATTCATTATCATTCTCTAATCTAATAATTAAATTTTTTATATATGGTTTATCTAAAATATTAATCATATGACTTACCTTCTTTAGGCATTTAAAAGTATATCTGGTGCAAATGGATCAATTCCACTGGATACTTTACAGCCACTTACACAATTATTTCTATAAGTACAATCTTTACATTTTTTAGGCATCCAATCTTCACTTCGGTATGAATTTAAAGTGGAATTATTATTCCAAATATCTATTAAATTTTCGCTAAATACGTTTCCTAATATGGGTCCACCATAAGAACACATTTGCATATTTCCATTCATATCAATACTACAATAATGTTCACCAAATCCACATCTGCCAATATATTTTCTTAATTTCTCATTTTTTATTATGCAATGTGGAAAATGAATAGCATATTTTAGATTCATATCTGGATACTTTGAATTTAATATGTCTAAATCAGAAAGTGTACTTTCAAGTTGATCTATGGTTGGAATTAACATTTTATTTATATTTTCAGGCAAATAACTATTCGGTATAAATCTATTGAGAGCAACAAATTCAATATTATATTTGCTTTTTATATAGTCAACTAATGGGACTACTTCAGTGTAATTTACAGCAGTAACAGTCATATTTATTCCATTAGGAATATTATGTAATGTTAATTTAGAAACATGCTAAAATAATATTATAGATCACTAGAATTCTATTAACTCTCTTTTATATTAAAAACTAGTAATATTATTAAATACAACCATATATTAACGGAGGGGGGGTGGTGTAGCCTATTTACTACAGCAATTTTGAAAATAACATATCTATTTGAAATAATTAAAAGGCAATAGTGAAATGTCCTTATTGTCCTTTTTATATTCTAGAAAAGTATAAAATTTTTTAAATTTAAAAGATTGATAAAATCTAAGTTAGATCAAATATTAGTTGAGAGGCGAGGGTGGAAAGTGGATCGTTAATGAAAAATTTCATTAGGGAATTTTAAGATATATATTTTTAGAAAATCTTTAGTATTTTCAACTCAAAACTCGTTACTATAAATTATAAATTTTGACCTCAAAACTCTAAGTTTTAAATTATTCACTCTTAGCTAAAAAGGGTAACATAGCCATATTATAAGGTATAAATATTAATACTTAGTATTAATATTATAGTTTACAATATTAAATTGATATGGTATTTTAATATTATATAATGATATTGAAATACCATATTTAATAAAGAGGTGATATATAAATGTGTGATATTATATCTATAATTAATGTTAAAGGTGGAGTAGGGAAGACTACAACTGCCATTAATTTAGCTGGGCAGTTTGCAAAGCAAGGTCACAGAGTATTATTAATAGATAACGATTCACAATCTAATTTAAGTCAGATTTTAAATGTAGAATCTGAATATAATTTATATGACTTATATTCTAATTCTAAAGTAAATTTTGAGGATTGTATAGCACAATATAATGAATGGATTGATGTAATTCCAAACGTAATTGAATCTGCCATATTAGAAAGTGAGCTTCATAATAAGATAACAAGAGAGACTATTTTAAAAAATAAATTTCAAAGGTTTAAAAGTGATTATGATGTAGTTATAATAGATAACTCACCATTTTTAGGGTTATGTACAATGAATGCCATGTGTTTAAGTAATTATTATATTGAAGTAATAGATAATAGTACAAGTGCTCTGCAAGGTTTAAATTTAGTTGATAATCTGGTTAAAAACATAAAAGAAAATGGTGTAAATGATAGCTTAAAGTTACTTGGAATATTAAGAAATAATTTTGATAAAAAGACTATATTTTCTAAGCAGATAAATGAGGTTATTATAGAAGAATTTAAAGACGATATTTTTAAAACAATAATATATAATAGTATTAAATTTAAAGAAGCTACAACAATGAATAAGACTATGCAAGAGTACAATAATAAATATGCTAAAGCTTATAAAGACTTATATTATGAGATAATTAAACGTATGAAATAATAAAATAAATAGCGATATTAAGTATTAATATTTAATATCAGCATAAAATACTGAATAGTATATTAAAATATAATATTAAAGGGTGATATTAAAATGAGTATTAATTTAAGAAATAATATTAAAAATAATATTAAAAAGGAAAATAAAACATTAAATGTAGATAATAATATTAAAGCTCATGCTAAGGATAATGAAGATGAAACAGCAATGAAAAAATTCACAATTGGAAAGAAAAAAGAAGATAAAAGTGTTAGAAAATCATTTCCTCTTTATGTAGATGGATCAATGCAAAAAAAATTAGATGATATATGTAAAAAGACAAAATATTCTAGAAATGAATTAATCGTAATGATGATACAACATTGTATAGATAATTTAGAAATTACAGATTAAAATTGTCAACTGAAATAGACTTTTATATAAGTTATATAAAAGATCCTTATGGCTATAAAATTAATTATGGCCATAAGGATTTTTTTAGTTTAAGATTTACAAACATTATCGTCACCTTTATCTTTGTTTAAAACTACATTAGTTAAGCCATTTATAGATATTGTTAAAGCATCTATTTTAGCTTCAAATCTTATTAAAAGATAAGAAGCAACAGCTATTGGAAATCCAACATTAGTTATTAACATTACCATATCTTCCATTTTAAAACCTCCTTACATTTAGTTATAAATATATATGCAAGGATAGATTTTATTTGCAGAGCTTAGGATATTTTATTATTTATATTATCATAGTAATAGCATATTGCTTTATCTATAATTTGATTTAAGTAGATATTTATATCAGGATCTTTTGATTTAAGTTCTATTAATTTTCTTAAAGTAGAAGCTCTAAATTGATAACTACGCTTTATATTAAATAATTCTCCATCTATTGGGGTTGTAAGACCTTTAGGGGAAGAGTTAGTGTTTATTTTTTTAGAATCTAAAGTATTGGTATCTGGTATATTTTTTTCTACATTAGATACTTCAAAGTCTTTACTATTATTATTATCATTGATTCCAAGGGAGAAAGTATTTATAACAGTTCCAATATCATTTGAATCATCATCTAATCCAATCACTTCACCTAAATCTTCATCATTCATAATATCTACAGAGCAAATTTCATCTTTAACGGCCATATTATTTAACACTCCTTTATTGTATTTTTACTATATTTTAATTAAAAATAGCTGAAACAGTATATCATGATATATTCTTATCTTCTTATCATGATGTAAATATATCTTTTTATCATGATATAAATATATATTCTTATAAAGAAAACTTTTACTGTATAGAGTAAAGTAAACTTGGAGTTTTATTATATTAAGATTTTCAACTTTAAGGAATTTAAAAATATTAAACATAGATATTTAATATTGATATTTAATATTAGATAACCATATTAATTTATTATATTGATTTATAATATTTTAAAAAAGGACTACTAATAATTTAGTAATCCTTTTTTAATGTATAGGAAATTATAGAATTTTCAAAGTCTGAAAGGCTGATAAAATCTAAGTTAAAGCAAATATTGGTTGATAATTGAGAGTGGAAAGTGGAGAGTTGAGAGTTGAGGAAAAAATTCCTAGAGGAAATTTTAAAGTATATATTTTTAGAAAATCTTTAGGATTTTCAACCAAAACTTTCAATTCTCAATTATCCACTCTCAACTAAAAAACGTGGCGCAGCCACTTTGTTCGTTAAACATATAATTTATATTTACTTATAGAAAATAAAGGTATATTCACATATAATAAACAATATACTCAATTTTTATTGAATTAATATCTTTAATAAAAAGAGTAAATTTTATTGAAATGAGGTATTAAAATGTCATATCAAAGTGAAGCAGAACTTGAAAGGCTTTTAGTAAAGCAGCTTGTAAGTCAAGGATATGAAAAAGTTAAGATAGATGATGAAGATGGTTTAATAGAAAATTTTAGACATCAGCTTTATTTACATAATAAAAATAAATTAGATGATGTTAGATTTACAGATAAGGAATTTCAGCGTATTTTAAGGCATGTTGAAGGAAAGTCTGTATTTCAAAGTGCCAAAATACTTAGGGATAAATTTATTTTAGAAAGGGAAGATGGTAAAAAAGTTTATATAGAATTTTTTGATTCAAAACATTGGTGCAAAAATAGATTTCAAGTTACTACACAAACTACTGTCATTGGAAAATATACTAATCGTTATGATGTTACTTTATTAATAAATGGACTACCTTTAATTCAAATAGAGTTAAAACGTAGGGGATTGGATTTAAAGGAAGCATTTAATCAAATTGAAAGATATAGAAAGCACTCATATCAAGGATTATATAGGTACATACAAGTTTTTGTGGTAAGTAATGGTGTTGATACTAAATACTTTGCAAATACAGATAAGGAACTTTTATTTAGTCAAACTTTCTTCTGGACCGATGTTAAAAATGAAAGAATTAGCAATCTTAATGATTTTACAGAAAGCTTTTTAGAAAAGTGCCATATAGCAAAGGTTGTTGCAAGATATATGGTTATTAATGAAAGTGATAAAGCATTGATGGTAATGAGACCTTATCAAATATTTGCAGTTGAAGCTCTTATAAATAGAGCACTTGAAACTAATAATAATGGATACATATGGCACACAACAGGTAGTGGTAAGACACTTACTTCTTTTAAAGTCAGTCAAATTTTATCAAATGAACCTAGCATAAAGAAAGTATTTTTCCTTGTAGACCGTAAGGATTTAGATAGTCAAACACTTGCAGAATTTAATAAGTTTGAGCCTGATTCAGTAGATACAACAGATAAGACATTTACTTTAGTTAATCAAATTAAAGACATAAACAAGCCTTTAATTGTTACAACAATTCAAAAGATGGCCAATGCTATAAAGACACCTAAATATGCTAATATTATGGACAAGTATAAAGATGAAAAAGTAGTATTTATAATAGATGAATGTCATAGATCACAGTTTGGTGATATGCATAAAGCTATAAATAAGCATTTTTCTAAGGCTCAATATTTTGGATTTACAGGAACACCAAGATTTGAAGAAAATAAAAGTCAAGATGGTAGAGTAACAGCAGACCTTTTTGAGAAATGTTTACATACATATCTTATTAAAGATGCTATAAATGATGGAAATGTATTAGGATTTTCAGTTGAGTACATAAAGACTTTTGATGGATATTATGACGAAAATGATGATACAAAGGTAAATGCTATTGATACAGATGAAGTTTTTATGAATGATAAACGTATTTCTTTAGTTGCAGAACATATTATTAAAAATCATCCAGCTAAAACTAGAAATATGGAATATACAGCAATATTTACTGTTCAAAGTATTGAAATGGTTGTAAAGTATTATGATATGTTTAAAAAATTAAATCATAACTTAAAGATAGCAGGTATATTTACTTATGGAGCAAATGAGGATTTTCAGGGAAAAGATGAACATTCTAGAGATAGCTTAGAAAGAATGATAAGTGATTATAACGGCATTTTTGATACAAATTATTCTACAGATACTTTTTCTAATTATTTTTCAGATGTATCTAAAAGAGTAAAAAAAGCACAAATTGATATACTTCTTGTAGTTAATATGTTCTTAACTGGATTTGATAGTAAAACTTTAAATACTCTTTATGTTGATAAAAACTTAAAGTATCATGATTTAATTCAAGCATTTTCTAGAACAAATAGAGTACAAAAAGCTACTAAACCTTATGGTAATATAGTTTGTTATAGAAATTTGAAAAAGAATACTGATGCTGCTATAGGTTTATTTTCACAAACACATAATACTGATATAGTACTTATGGAAAGCTATAAATATTACTTAGATAGATTTAAAAATGAACTTAAGGGATTATTTACCTTAACAAAAAGTCCAGAGGATGTTGATTTATTAGAATCTGAAGAAGATAAGAAAAAATTTATAATTAGCTTTAGAGAATTATCAAAAGCCCTTGTTAAATTGCAGACTTTTACTGATTTTGAATTTAAAGAGGATATTTTAGGTATAAGCGAACAAACTTATCAAGATTTTAAGAGTAAATACTTTTTAATTTATGATTCTGTTAAAAAAGGTGAAGGAAATAAGGTTTCTATATTAGCTGATATTGATTTTGGTATTGAGCTTATGCATACAGATAAAATTAATGTTAGTTATATAATGAATTTAATAAGGGATATAGATCTTTCAGATAAAGAGAAAAGAGATAAGGATGTAAAAAATATTCTAAAAGAATTAGATAGAGCAGATAATGAAGAACTAAGATTAAAGGTAGAGTTATTAAAAACTTTCCTAAATAAAGTAGTTCCAACCCTTTTACCAGAAGATTCAATAGATGAAGCTTACAGTAAATATCATGAAGAAAAGAGAGAAGAAGAAGTTGAAGACTTTGCAAGTAAAGTTGGATTAGAAAAGGAAAATATAAAATCTTATTTATCAGAATATGAATATTCAGGTCTAGTAAATCAAAAAGAAATAAGTGATGATATAACAGCACCATTTCTTAAAAAGAGAAACTTAGTTAAAAAAATAAAGAGTTTTATATTTGAACATGTTGAAAAATTCTCATTATAAGATTTGGAATAAATGTGATTATATATTAATAATTTAGAACTATGAAAAATAAAGTTCATGCATTTGTTGTCGTTACTAAAGCTTTTCATGTAACACGTGACAAATGCATAAACTTTATTTCTTTTTAATAACTTCTAAAACTAGAAGCTTATTCATCTACTGCCAATTTTCTATTTATATTTTCTTTTACATCATCTAAAAATTTTTTCAAATTCGGTGTTTGCTCAAATCTAGAAAAACATCTTCCTATAATTTCAATAAATGTATAAGTAGTATCTTTATTTCTAAGGATTTTGGGAATTTTATTAGCATCATACAACTTAATATAATTTTGATAACACTTTTCTAATTTATCTTTTTCAGCTATATTACCATATGCATATAAATATATGAAAAGTATATCACAATAATTTATAATATCTATAGCTGCTAATGAACGTATATGAGGTGCTGCCCTATTATCATCTGACATATAATAGTAAATATTTAATGCCTTTGCAAAGCTAGCTGTGCTTCGTTCACCTTCATTAATAAAATTATCATCATGATTAGTACTAGTATTTTTATCTTTTAGTAATTTATATGTTTCCTTAAAAACTATCTTTTGGTGACTAGTAAGCTTATCATATTTTAATATTTTTATTTTACCAACATTATTTAATTTTTTAATTGTTTTTCCTTCTGCTGTAGTTTTTTTTATTTCATTCTCATAAACCCATTCACTAATGTATATATAGTCTATAGTATTTATTGCAAAGTCTATAGCATTAGTTTTTACTAAGTGAATTAGAATATCAGCATCAAATATTGCTTTTACTCGTGACAATGTTCCATCTCCTCACTTATTTAGATAAACTTTTCATAAATTCTATTGCATTATCTGTTATTTGAAGATTATTTTCATATCCAAATTTTTCAGGACCACATCCTAAATAACTAAAAATTCTAACTAAATCATCATAAGTAGTATGACATTTTTCATAGTTTACCTTTATATTTTCTAAATCTTTTGGAGATATATACATTTCTTTAGATGGAACATTTAACTCATTAGTATATCCTAAATTTTTAGTTAAATTTTCTAATGCTGAAGAATCAAAATCAATTTCTTCAAGTTCTTTTTGCTTTTTATTATCTATTACTCCTATTTCATTTAATCTTTTTGTAATTGCTATATAGCTTACTCCATATTTTTGTTGTAATTGAACTATAATACTTGAAGTTATATCTTTATTCATATTTTTAGTAAGAGTATTTAATTGTTCTTTTATATCATCTTTTGGCATAAGTAATTCTGCAGCAAATGCATTAGCTCTAATTTCTTTTGGATCATTATTATCACAACTAAGTACTTCAATTATAGGATTTTTTTTAATTGAAGTTCTATTGTTTATTAAATGACAAATTTCATGTGCAATAGTAAATCTTTCACTACCTAACTTATGGTTAGTATTTGTAACTATAATAAAAGTTCCTTTTTTAAATCCAATAAAACCAGATAGATTTTCATTATCAAATACTGTTCTTATTATTTTAATAGGAACTCTCTCAGTTATTTGAAGTAAATCTATAATTTCAATTAATTGTTTTGCACAATAATTACCTAATGAATGCTTATCTCTAAAATTTATCGCTTGTTCATATGCTAGGGATTTTAAATCATCCAAATTATTCACCTCTAATTTCGCTTTGTGTAAATAATGCATCTACTAAAAGCTCAATACGTTTTATTTCATTTAAATTCTCTGAATTCATACCGTTCGCTCTAAATGCTATAACAAAGCTTTCCTTATAATCATTATCTTCTTGATCTTTAATATATGAATACATAGTATCCACACCTAAGTCAAATACTTTAGCTATCTTTATTGCTTCATCTAGCGAAAGTGCTCTTTGCGAATTTTCTATTTTAACTATAGTAGTTCTACTTAATCCTGTTTTTTCACCAAGTCCTTCTTGAGTTAACCCCTTTTCTTTCCTTAAAGTAGTTATTACATCCCCAATATTTGTGTACTTATTCATTATATATCACTCCTATATTTTAAATTATATAGAACATTTTTTCTTTGTTCAATAGTAATATATGATAAAAGTTCTATTTTGGAACTTATTATTTATATATTTAACAAAAATTAATTTTATTATTCATTTATATAAATTTATTTTTAAATTAATTATTTATAAAAAACATCAGAAAAATATTGACGTTTTCTGCTACAATATAAA
>NZ_CP017254.1 GCF_001735765.2 Clostridium taeniosporum | reverse complement strand
TAAACTTTTATACTTCTTAGCGTTGAAACTCGTTAAAACGTCTTTCTGAGGCTTTATAATTGATAACCCCTCACGTTCACATATTTTATTGCTTAACTCTTTAACCTCTGCTAAATCTTTCTTGGAGCTATGGAGCTTTCGACCATCTTCATAACTTACGCTATTTACGATAATATGGCTATGTATATGGTCTTTATCCTTATGTGTTGCCACAAGTACCTCATAGCCTTTAAATTGCTTTTCTGAAATCTCTAAGGCTAATTTATGAGCCTTTTCATGTGTTATCTGTTCCCCTGGCTTAAAACTATGGATATAATGAGCGTATTGCCTACCATCTGTCTTTCTGAATTGCTCTTTAGTTGCCTTCATTTCATGAAGTACAGTTTCTGGAGTACAGTTTATACCACTTACAAGCTTATCTTCTGTCTTTTCTTCCTTGGTAACATAGTTTATAGCCTTACCTATACTTGCCTTTGAATTAGTGACCTTAACAATTGCCATGTTTCACTCAACTCTCCTTTTATTGATTCAAGTTCTTTGGAGCAGTTGGCTTGTCCCTCATTAACTGCTCTAGTAAGTTGATTGAGATTATTACCGATTCTTTTAAGCTCTATTGTCATATCATGCAATCCATCAATTACATGAATTTCTTTATCCAAAGCACATTTCAAAAGATACTTATTTTGATTTAACTTTGACCTTTTGACCTTCTTCAGAATCTGCTCTTTCTCTTTTTCATTTACTCTAAAAATCATCTGCTTTGGTCTGCTCTTATTCAATATTTTTCACCTCATTCCATACTAAGATAAAGGGGGGTTCAAAGGGGGTTCGTCCCTCTTGCAAGTTGTAAAGTGTTATCACTTTGCGAAACTTGCCATAACTCAATAATTTAAATTATATACCTAAATTTAGGGTTTTGCAATTTCTTTAAATTATGCCAAGGAAAGGTGTGTTTGGGGGTAACAACTACACAAAAAATAATGGGGTGAATTGACAAAGGGGTTAAAAAAAAATTATGGCTGCTGCATACCATTTTTAAAATGGATCATGCTGTGGCCATAAATTTTTTTTACGTAGCTTGCCCCTTTTCAAGAGAGGAATTATTTTTATAATTACCCTACCCAAAACATACATTTTTTTAATAATCCCTTTCTCTTTTCTTGTTGCTCTCCTTTTCTTTTCTCCATATTTTCTTTAACATCATTTAACTTTATATCTAATTCTCTGATATGCTCTTCTAACTGTATCTGATTAACTTCTTTCTCTTGTTTTAATAACACTTGATTATTCTCTATTAATTTATGCAATTCTGATATTTGCCTGTCTTTCTCTCTTAATTGCTCTATTAAAGTATTAACTAAGTCTTTATTTAAGTTAATTAAATTATCTGTATCCATTGCCATTTCATCATTTAGATTTATATTATTATTTGAATTTAAGTTATTATTATCAGCATTTCTAATTTTTAAATCATCTTGAATTAACTTAAATAAATCATCTGTAATATATTTTTTACCTTGTTTTAAAACAACCAGAGTATCGAATTTTTTTAATTTACTATAAATAGTCACTTTACTAACTTTTAATTGTTTTGAAACTTCTTCAACAGTATACATAGACATAACCACCCTTTTAACAATATTTAACAGTTGGTTAATTCGTTATTAATTACTTTAATTCCTTTATTCAAAAAATAAATTATTTACATACCATTACAAAAGTGGTTTAATTTACCTGAGGGAGATGTATATATTATGAAAAGTAAAAAAGTATTAAGTTTATTATTAGCAACTTGTATTGTTGGAACAAGTATAGAAGTATTTAGTGTAGCTGTTAATGCAAAAGTAAGAGATAGTATTACTATTGAAGAATCTAATACAGTTACAGATGAAAATAATGAAGTATCACATAGAAGAGTACCTAGGTCAGTGGGGTCTATTGTTGTAACTGCAAGATCAGGTGCTAATATTAGAAAAGGTCCTGGAACTAACTATAAAAAAATTGGAGCTATTGCTTGGGGTGAGGACACACCTTATGCTTATGAGAAAAAAAATGGTTGGTATAAAATTGAGTGGGGAGATTCTTATGGATGGATAAGCGCTTCAACATGTGAATTACAATAAATCTTAACTTAAAAATTTTATAAACAATAACTTAGGGCACTTAAAAGGTGCCCTAAGTTATTATATTTTGTTGAATCTAAATTTTAGAAGGTGATAAATATTAAAAGTATATTTAAATTAGGGATAATATTAATACTAGTAATAAATTTTATAGGATGCTCAAAAAATATAAATACAAAAAAAATTGGAGATACAAAACAAAATAATAAAATTGAACAAGAATCCCAAATAGAAATTCCAAATACTAAAGATATTATAAATACTTTATGTTCAGATGATTTTGGAGGACGATTAACAGGTTCTGATGGAGACAATAAAACTAGGGACTATATTGAAGGAATAATTAAAAACTTAAAATTAGAGCCATTATTTGATGAAGAATATTACGAACCATATACTCAGGATGTATATAAAAAATTAAGTTTATTTGAAGATAATGGTGAACCTGAAAACAAAGAAGTCCAAAACTTAGTGGGAGTTATTAATGGGTCTGATAACACAAAAGCAGTGGTTATATCGGCTCATTTTGACCATATTGGCTGTCAAGATGGAAAGATAATTAGAGGAGCATTAGATAATGCTTCAGGAGTTGCTACTTTAATTCAAATAGCAAAGAATTTAAAAATTAAATCTCAAAGGAAACCTTTCAATCGAGATATAATTTTTGCATTCTTTGATGGTGAAGAAACCGGTTTACAAGGAAGTAAAGCTTTTGTTAAGGATATAAAAGATACGTATTCTGACTTATACAATATAAATATAGATTGTGTGGGTGGTAAAAACTCAGGCAAAATATCCCTATATAATAAAAGTAAGATTTCTGATAAATTAACAGCTGCAATGAAAGAAACATTTAGAAATAATAATATGGATTTTTCAAAGATTTATGAACAAGGTGTAATAAGTGATGAACGTAGATTTGAACAAAATAATATTCCTAATATTTATATAAAACAGGAAAATATAAAACCCTATATTCATAAAGAAACTGACATCCCTGATAGTTTAGATTATGCTGAAATATTAAAA
This sequence comes from Clostridium taeniosporum, assembly GCF_001735765.2. Lineage (NCBI taxonomy): Bacteria > Bacillati > Bacillota > Clostridia > Eubacteriales > Clostridiaceae > Clostridium > Clostridium taeniosporum. The sequence continues at coordinate 2,742 of NZ_CP017254.1, read as the reverse complement.
ATAGCAAACGTATTGAGTAATTTTGTAGAAATAAATGATGGTAAAACTTTTAAAAATTAAATCATAATATAGAGCATAGAATGATTAGTTATTATAACTAGCTAATGTATCATCAGGATCGTTAGCTAGTCATTCAACAGGTACATCACTGCAATATAAATATACCTGTGTGCACAACGATAAAATGTATGAGGAGAAAATTTCCCAGACTACCGCATTATTCCTCGGAACCTTTCTACGAAAGAACCCTATGTCATAATTTTGGTCTACAGCAAAAATGAAGCCTCAATCGAACCAAACTTGCAAGAGTCTGAACGGTATATTTATGCAAAAAAAAGAACAGGTACTACGTACCCTATAATACAAGGGCTGAAAATTTGGCACTTTTTTTTATAAATCTTGCAAATTTATATTTTGACACAACTTTTTTCGTTGTGTCATTGAAATATATCTTTTAATACTTTATAATAAAAAAAGAACAAGGTTATGCTAAACCTTGCTCTTTAATATAGTTTATATCACGTATGTATGTACGCTTAGATATATCAAGATGTAAGCATATATCTTTCTGTTTAAGACCTTGTTCCAAAAGGTCTTTTATTTTTGCCCTTCTTTGCGATATCTTATCCTTTTCACTTATTTTTCCCTTTGCCTTTAACTGCTCTTGATATGATATATTATTTCTCATTCTTTTTCTTCGCTTGTACTCCCTATCTGAAATTATAGTTTTCATATAAGTTTCTTCAAGTCCTGTAATCTCTAATAAATCAATTAATGTTTGATTTTTATATTTATATTTCTTATCTTTGTTTAAAAATACTCTTTCAGCGCTCCTAGTTGCTCTTATAACCTCTGTTTCGCTTAAAGGTAATATAAATTGATTATTAAGCTCTAAAGTATCCTCTAACGCCTTCTGTGTGTCCTCTGTGAAGTAACATAACCAATACCTATATAAAAATAATATAAGCTCTCTTTGACCTTTTAAATCATAATTTCTTAGCTCACATAATTTTATTATGTCTTGTATTCTAGCATAATAAAGACTTCTTTCCCGATGAATAAATACTGTCTTACTCGGTCTACCCTTCTTTTTAGGCTTATTTTTATCAAGCTCTGGTAAATATCCTTCTTGAATTTCCCTTAAATCATAAACATATTCGTATTGCTCTAACACTTCAACAACTGTATTTGATTTAGAATTAATACTTCCTGGTACTCTTAATACTCTTGTTGCATCTAAAGCTTGTCTATCAGCTCCAAACACCTTAAGCTCTTTATATAAGTATTCTTCAACAGCCTTCCACAATGGTAATGCTTGACTTGGTACTGAATTTATCAGCCATATCAAATATAATCCTCTGCCACTATCAATTATTAAATTTGGTCTTGGTATGCTCTTATTAAAATATTCTTCATCAAGTCGCATTAATACTTGCTCTTTCGTAAATTTAGTCTTATATATATCTAAATCTATGAAATGAGCTTTCAGCTCTTTTAAATACTCTAATCGCCTATAAGTGCTATAAAATGTATTTAAGCTAATATAATTATTTTCGCCTATAAAGTCCTGTTTTACTAGGTCATTATATTTATAATGCCATTGATTAAATGAACCACTTATTTCAGCTCTAGTAATCCAACCTTTGCTAGTTCCATGTACTGTATTTAAATATTCAATAGGCTCATTATATTCTTGTTGCCTTAATACTTGTCCCACCTTCTCACCTCCTTTTTTTAACTCTTATATTATATCTTGATTTACCTAATCTTGTCTATTTTTAGAAAAAGGGGCAAATGCCCCTTAAATTCAAGTATTAATTAATTTTTAAACTACCTTTCCCAACCTCTATCCATTGATTTATATTTAACTTTTGGCTTTTGTTCAAGTTTTAACTTACGTTCTTCCCTTGCTTTTGCCTGAAGCTCTGCAAATGCCTTTTTCTCTTTTTCCCTTTCTTCTGCTTTCTGCAAGGTTTTATCAAACTTCTTTACAAGTTCATCAAGTGGGTTATTAGTTGATAAGCTCCTACTATCATCAATATCAATCCTGTTGTCACTCCTAGTTGTATTGAGTATTGGATTGCTCTGTCCTTCCAGGTTTTCGCCTTCTCTAAGTTGCTTATCTCGTACAGTATCCCTGCTGACTTCGTGAATATATCCTGTGTTACTCCTTGAGTTCTCTGTATTGTCTGGGTTAATTCCTCTATCTTTTGATTGTTGCCTTTCTTCACTTCCTCCATTTCCAAACGTAATGCTTGGACTACCTTGTTTAATTTCTGTATGTTCTCTGTCTGCTCTTGCTCTCGTATCTGTTTTTCTTTCCTCAACTGGTCTATTATTTGGCTCTGTTTGTCGTTGCTCTGTCTTATCAACGTTGATAAGCTTGTCATCTCTGCCACTAGATACTTCATTTCTTCCAAAGAGGATTGATTTACCGATATCTCCTTTGGCTCTATATGTTCCTCCAAGTTTTTCTCCATTTCTGCTAAATTCATTTAATAATTCCTCCTTAGATAATTTTTCATTCTTGAATGTTTTAACTAAATTACTATCACGAACCCTTTTACCTTCAGGTGTTGTGTAAGTTATATACTTCCTTGTATCGCTCCAATTAACTTGATATCCCTTATTATTCATATTCTGAATAAATTGCTCTTTACATGTTGCAACTTTCTTGAAGATGTTAACATTCTTCCATAAATCAAGCATATAGCTTTTGTAAGTGCCTTCTAAACCCTTCTC